>MHYI01000196.1:2792-7364 GCA_001828295.1 Planctomycetes bacterium RBG_16_41_13
GAGATCAGGGAAAGTAAAGAGAAAAAATGAAAGATACTTCAGGGAATTTTTTGAGCGAATTACAAATAGATGCGCTCAAAGAGATCATTAATATTGCATTTGGAAATGCGGCGGCGTTACTTTCCGAGGTTATTGAATTGCATGCTACATTAAACGTTCCTGAGATAAAAATAGTGCATTCAAAAGAGCTGCGGGACTTTATTGGCAGCACTTTTGATGGCGGCGAAGATTTGCATATCGTTGAACAACATTATACCTCTAAACTTAAAGGCATTGCGTATCTTGTCTTTTCCAGGGATAGCGGTAAATCATTTATTTCATTGCTGGAAGAATATAATGAAATGCCTGCAAACATGTCCATTAATTTGCTGGAAAAGGAAACGTTAACGGAGGTGGGAAATATTATAATCGGTGCTTGTCTCAGCAAAATAGCGGAATTGCTGTCGGATGTCGTTTCCTATCTTCCGCCAAGATATATCGATGGAAAGTATTTTTATGAAGACATGCCGGGGAATTTCTTCGATGGAGAAGGATATGCGGTTATCCTTAAAACCATATTTCAATTTGAAAAAGCGGACGTTGATGGCTTTTTGTTTCTTCTTATTAATATGGATTCTATCGATAAGATAAAAGAAGCGGTTGATAAATTTATGAAGAACTATGAATAAAATTCCAGAGCAAATCTGCAATTCGATAAATTTGGGACTGGTTATACTGGATGCTGAATTTAAAGTCCATTACTGGAACCAATGGATGGAGATGAACAGCGGAATACCTGCCGGGGATATTACCGGCTCGGTGCTGTTTGACTATTTTCCAAATTTAAACGACCGGAAATTTTTGCGAAATTGTAAATCGATATTCGCCTTCGGAAATTTCTGCTTTCTTTCCCAAAAACTGCATCATTATATTTTCCCGTTCAGGCCTGTAAGCTCCTTTGGCTTACAGTTTGACTACATGCAGCAGAGTTGCTCAATATTTCCCATTCGCAATGGAAATGAAAAGATAGAGCACATATGTATTGCAGTGAGGGACGTCACTGAAATAGTTGCATACGAGCATAAACTGCTGGATGCCACCAGGAGGGACTATCTGACCGGGTCGTTTAACCGCAAATATTTAGAGGATAAACTGAGGGAGGAGTTTGAACGGCACAGGAGATACGGCGCACCTCTTTGCCTAATTATTTTTGATATAGATGATTTTAAGCTGGTAAACGACTCCTGCGGGCATTTGTATGGTGATTTTGTCCTCCGTGAGGTGGTTGCGAAAGTTGAGTCCGGATTAAGAACTACCGACATCCTGGCGCGCTATGGTGGAGAAGAATTTTGCTGCATTCTCCCGGAAACCGGCTTGAAGTCAGCCATTGAAGTGGCGGAACGATTCAGGGAAAGCATCGCCTCTGAAGAATATAATTTCCATGGACATTCAAGGAAAATAACCGTTAGTTTGGGAGTTGCTGCATTGGATAAAACTATTGCGAATACCGATATGTTACTCAAAAAAGCGGATGATGCCCTTTATACAGCAAAAAGGGAAGGGAAAAATAAGGTGCGGTTCGCTGACCATTAGATGTCCTTTTTAATGAACTTTTACCTAAACTGACATAGCCAGAACCGAACAAGCAAGCAAGAAATAAAAAATACGAAATTCGAAGTACGAAATACGAAACAAATCCCAAAATACAAAATCCCAATGAAAAAAACCGGGTTTTGAACATTTGAAAATTTCACCCCGTTAGATAACATTCAATAGTACATCTATTATTGTTAGATAATTCTGTATCAAACGGGGTGAATTTAGGAGTTGTTTCGTATTTCGTAGTTAGGTGTAAAAATAAATAGAAAGGAATACAATTATGTCAGTTAATAACGCATTAATCGAAAAAGCATTGGAATTAAAACCGCAGGACAAAATTATATTAATTGAGGCTTTGGTAACCAGCTTAGATAAACCAGATCCAGAGATATCAAAAAAATGGATACAGGAAGCTGAGGCCAGACTTAAAGCTTACAGAGCCGGCAAAACAAAAGGGATACCTGCAGAAGAGGTATTTAGATAAGCTTTATGAGAGTAATATTCGACGACTTTGCCAAATTAGAATTGGATGATGGAAAAGAATATTATGAAATGGAAGTGATAGGTTTAGGGAAAAGATTTAAACAAGAAGTTAAAAGAGCTATTAATATAATCAAAAAAATGCCTGAAATTGGTTCCCAGGAAAGTGGAAACATTAGAAGGTATATTCTTCACAAGTTTCCTTACAAAGTATTATACTCCATTGAAAAAGACCATATTTATGTTATCGCTATTGCACACCTACACCGTGAACCAATGTATTGGATTAATAGAATCAGAACCTAACAAGGCGCTGCACCTGACCGCTATTCCGCTCCATAGCGGTAGGTGTGCTCAATCATTAGTATTTCACCATTAAATATTTTGCCAAAAAGCACGCACTGACGAATGGAAGTGTGCAAAGAAATTACTGATAAGGTGCTCCGTGTCTACGCCCAAACATATTTTCCCGCTTTATATAGTCGGGTAAATGCAATTCTGCAGACTGCCCATCCCCGTCTTATGCAGACGGAAACCTTAACCATAGTAAGGAGAAATTGTATGGAAGAACAGGGGAAAAAGATATTTTATGATGTCCATTGCCATGCGTTGAATTTGAGTCATGCAGGGCTTCTTGCCTTCTTGAATCGCTTTTTAAAAGACAGGGCGGTGTCTTTCTCCGATCTGCTGGAGAAAGGGAAATTTCTCCAGGTTATCTGCCGTTTATTGGGGATACATTTCAGTGTGAAACTACTGAAAACACTATTGATTGTCTTATGTGGCGTTCTCTCCGGAATCGTATTGCTTGCGATTAGCAAATATGAATATTTCCTTTCAGGTAAGGTAAGCGATATCGTTTTGATTGGCGCATTTTCGGTCGTTTTAACCGCCTTGGTTTTAACCCTATGGGTTTTACGAAAGATAGCTTCAGGGGAAAACGACCTCATAACAGACACGATTAAAAAAAATGTCAATCTTCTCTCTGTTATCGAGAATGATACGGGGAGTTTATTTTTTTCTATGGAGATGGATATCCTGTCAGTGGATGAAAGGTTCAGGGAATTAATAAATGAATATCGTACCTCATCAACATACAAATATGCGTCATTTATAAAAAATATCGGGGAGAAATGGAAAGAAACTGGGAATGAAATACATATCAAAACAAAAGAGGGAAAAACACTAAAGTACAATAAAATGGTTATTACCCCTCTGATAATAGATTTTGGTTACAAGTGTTTTGACATGCAAGGAATTTATTATAATAAACCGCCCAGGAAACCAGTTGTGGAGCAGGTTGTCGATGTTTTCAACGGGATAAGGGAGTATAGGGAAATGAGTCCTGTTAAATTACTCGATATTTATCCCTTTCTGGGAATTAATACGAGGAATTATGACTTGGGAATTGTGAAAGTAGTTCCAAAAGAGGAAAAAGACGCATTTTACCATTTTCTGAAGAGCCGAAAAATCCCTCAAAGGATGAAAGAGCATGTAAGAGATACTTTGGAAAATAACGTTACTTATATTGAAAAGACAGGCAAACTGGTATTTTATAAAGAAATCGAAACCTTGGGAAATGATTTGCGCACGGTCTCTTCTCATGTCCAAATTGACGAAGGTTTGATTAATAAAATAGATGGCATGTCAGAGGAATCGGTTCGTACCCGCTTAAACGAAAAAAATAATATTCCCAAAATGCTTGAAAAGTATTTTGGGGAATATACGAATGCAAAATATGAAACCTTTGCTAAGAAAAACAGGGAGCATTACCTTTTCGATGAGAAAGATACCAAAAAGAAGGAAAAGACGATACCTGTGAAAGGGATTGACGACCTGCGCAGTTATTTCTTTGCGGGGGTTAAATTATATCCACCCCTGGGGTTTGACCCCTGGCCCGACCACGAGGACAAATCCATCGATACCGCCACGGAATTTGACAAGGTAAATTATCTCTATCAATTTTGCAGTGAAAGGGGCATTCCGATAACGGTACATTGTTCACCCGGCGGTTTTAAAACTGCTCACCACAGCATTGAATATACCAATCCTGAAAAATGGAAAAACGTACTTTCCGCATATGAGAATCTCAAAATCAATTTTGCTCATTGTGGGTTTGATAACAATAAACCCCACAAATCCTGGCTGAATACCATCCTGGAACTTATGGGCGGGTATAAAGGCGTCTATGCGGATTTTTCTTATATCGGGAATAGTAGAGATTCTTATACCTTTTT
Source organism: Planctomycetes bacterium RBG_16_41_13 (assembly GCA_001828295.1). The sequence continues at coordinate 7,085 of MHYI01000196.1, forward strand.
AAAGGAACGAATCGTTGGTAAAGGGTTCGAGGATCGCATACTCTTTGGCAGTGATTTTCCGGTTAACCTGTTTGGTGTGGATTCGTATAAGGATTATGCAGAGAATTTCTTTCATCTCTCTCTGGATACGCATTTAAAACACAAATTCAGCTCTGCGAATCCTCATAAATTTCTCTGGGCTTAGGGTAAAAATGGAACGGAAGTTAGACCTCAGGCCTCTGATTAAAATGAGCCTGAGCAATTTCACGGGCAAACAAGTTTGTCCGTGCCACCCTTAGCG
>MHYI01000197.1:0-1021 GCA_001828295.1 Planctomycetes bacterium RBG_16_41_13
CGCAATTTCCCTAAGCAATTGGTCGCCTGTATGATGACCAAGGGCATCATTAACGTCCTTAAATCCATCCAGGTCCAGAAACATGACTGCAAGCCTTTGCCGGTACCGGTTCGCATTTGAAATGGCCACATACAGGCGATCATTAAATAGCCTCCTGTTGGGAAGATTCGTAATTTCATCAAAATACGCCATGTGGGTAATCACTTCCTGCGTCCACAGATGCTGGACAGCAATGGCATAGAGGATTGCAATACGTTCCAACAACTGAATATCTTTTCCGGAATAGTCGTTTGCAGCATTACCCACGGTTATCTGCCCTACAATTATCTCGCCGAGCATGGCAGGCGCTGATAAAAAACGCTTTAATGATGCACTCTTCTTTAATGACGCCTTAGACCTTGCATCATTTAACGGATCGTTCGATAGAAGAGGTTTTTTGTTTTCCAACACCCATCCCCATAGCCCCTGGAATTCATCAACCCCGATGTTTCTTTCCGGTATATTAAATATTTTGGAAACTTCAGGTGTTATTGCAGGAGAAACAAAGCTGTTTGTTTGCTTGTCAATATACCCGACATAGCCAACAGGACTGTTTGTCAGACATTCTGCATATTCCAAAACAAGCGCCGACAAACTTTCAATTGAATTTTCCGGTTTTACCAATGCCTTTGATAAATCTACCAACGCTGCGTTAGCTTTTGCCTCCCATGCAGCGGCTTCTTCCGCCTGTTCAACTTTTAATTGCCGCGTCTCGTATGCACTCAATTTTTGACGCAATATCTTTATCTCTTCAATCAGTTGTTGCTTTGTCTTTATTTCGTCCATACTATCCGCAGTATTTGTTTCATCTTTAATGTCCATACGCTGTGAAAACCTCCCCCCCCAATAATCAATTAATTTGTGACTTCATCAGTCCACAATCGGCAATCGGCAATCAGCAGTCTACGGACTGAAAACCGTTACACGTTCTTATAGCGCTTAATTTCAGAATAGTATAATAAAAAAACGGCATTTGTTCAGC
>MHYI01000197.1:1090-6421 GCA_001828295.1 Planctomycetes bacterium RBG_16_41_13
GCAGATTGCAGATTGAGGATTGAGGACTGAGGATTGTTTTCGTGCTTGGTTGGTTCTGGCGATACCAGCTTAGGAGATAGTAAAAAAAGCCCCACATCACACACAGAACAGGGCATGTAGATCATACAATCCCCGTCCCCAGTATGAATGCCAACACAAGCAATAATATCCCGACAATACGTTTGATTGTGCGCATAGTAATTTTCTTTATGAGGCGCGAGCCGATAAATGAGCCGGTAAATGCGGTCAAAATAGCCGCCGCAATTAGTCCAAACCCAATCTGCCCTCGAATAATATGAATGTTTTGCGAAAAGAATGCAACCCCGTAAACAGCAAGCCGCGTTACATCCACCACGACTGCAGAAACAACCATCGTCCCTATGAACGCCTCTTTTTTCAGTCCGATTCGTATTAAGAATGCAGTACGCAATGCCCCCTGATGCCCGGATAATCCGCCAAAGAATCCCGATAGCATCCCGCCAAGCGGAATATATTTTGGATGGAATGAGAGTGTTTCAAAAGAGGGCGCCAATTCGAGGATTGCAAAGATTGCAATAAGAACGGCGATAATCAATTTTAACAAAGTAATAGAAAAGACTTTTCCGGCAAGCACATACTCGGCGAGAGGCTGCATGCCGCTGAAATAGTTCAGCAATAACGCCCCGACGATAGCCATACCTGAGGCGGGAATAGCAAATGTAAGTACTACCCGAATGTCCGCCCTCTTCCCAACCAGCACTATTTTAAATATATTGTTTGCAAGGTGGACTATGGCAGTTGCGCCAATGGCCACCTCCAGGGGAAAAAAAAGCGCAAAGGCCGGCATAAGCAGTGTCCCCAAACCAAAACCGGAAAAGAGGGTTAAGGCGGATACTATCAGTGAAACCGTGCAAATTATCAGATAAACCATGTATTTCCTTTTTTTTGGTAAAATATTTAATGGTGAAATACGAGTACGATGTACGATGTACAATTTTAGATTTAAATCGTACTTTGTAAATCGTAAATCGTACATTCTTCTGTGTTTGGTTCTGGCTATGCCAGTTTAGGCGTTTTATTCTTACTTCCATCCGGATATTATCACGATAAAGAGTATGCCCAATAACAATATAGGCGCTCTGATTTTACAATACTTCTCAGGACCGGCCAATCTCGCCTCCCGATAAGCAAAATACATCCCCACAACAACAAGAGTTATGCCGATAAAGGAAACCACAGATAAAGACATAAGAGACGCCGGAATAGTGATGACTTTTGAACTTATACCAAGGATAGTATGCACACCAGGAGGATCTTTTATAGCGCCGGGAAGAAACCCTGCCCACGAGACGAATTTAGCCAACCCCTTGGCCATATGTCCTGCTGAAACAATAACCACAAGAGGAAGGGCAATGAATCGCCAGTTCCTGATAACGGAAGCATCGCTGCCCCTGATGGAATAAATAATGCCAAACAGCGCCCAGAGTAAAACAGGATAGATGCCTATCATCCAGATACCTTCAAACCATCCACTGATTTTTCCAAGCCCTACACCGCCTGTAAAATGCTCCGGAAGCCAGAGAAATATGTGCTGTGCGGTTTTCCATTCACTGCATAACTCCCCCGTGACAAATCCTGAAACCATTAGAATAAAAAGCGTGACAGGCCAGGATGCGTACTCATCACGTATGTCCGCCGGATGAAAAGGGCGACGCAATATAAGCTGCATATTATCCGGCTTACACGATTTAATACACTGTCCGCACACAAGACAGTCCCGGTTGCTGTTCAATTTCGGAGGATTTAGTAAACTTGGGCAACTACGTCCGTACAATTTTGTTCGATTACAAGCCATGATGCAGTCCTTGCCGGTGCAGCCACGGCACACCTGTCCTGAGCCGGCGCGAACAGCGAGCATCCCTCCGCGCCCATACGAACTCAAGAGTATCCCGACAGGACAGAATCCCCGGCAAAATGCACGGTCTTTAAAAAAGAAACCCACCAAACCGGCCATTCCCAGCAAACTCCAAAGAAATATGGATGTATATGCAGGAACACGATGCAGATGCGCCCCCGCGATAAAAAGTTGAATCAGGGCATATATGCCAAGGATCAACCAACCTGACCGCAGCCACTTGTTGAGAATAAATTGCCGCATCCTTAGTATCCTTCCAAGTCTTTCTGTTCCATTCGCAATCAATTCCAGTGGGCATACCATACACCAGGCACGCCCAAACAGTACGGCAGTCCATACTATGGAGGGCCACCAAAGTCCCCAAATAAGCAGATTGGTAATATTGGTTTTGGCATAAAGTTTATCGTTTACGCCTTCCGGTGCAAAACGCCACCAACCGTTCACCGCCAGGACAGTAAACATCATGAGCATGATTATCTGGATTATATAGGGAAACCATGCCCAAGAAATGATTGTGCGAATTGCCCTTATTCTCAGGAGATTATATCCATGGTCATTTGATCTGCTCAAGCGAATATTTCCTTCTTTTTGCTATGATTTTTTTGATTTCCCGGCATTATACATAGCACAGTGAAACGGAAACTAAATACTATTCAGCAACAAAGAAATGGTATTAAAGGGCAACACTATCAGGCCTTTAACGCTTTTCATTTTCATCAACAACCTCGTCATAGAGTTCCTTTAGCTTTATCCTTATTTCTCTCAGTAACTTGAGTCCGTCAGCGGTTATTTTGTAATATTTACGTTGCTTGTGCTGTACTGTCCTGCACGTGCAGGTTAAAAGGCCTGCCTTTTTCATCTTTTCCAACGTTGGATAGAGTGTGCCGGGGCCAAGCCTGTATCCATGCCTCCCCAACTCCTCTATCAAGCCGACTCCAAAGACTTTCTCCTTTGAAGCATGATAAAGAATATGCATCTTTATAAATGCAAGATGAATATCCCGTAATAGTGGATCAGTATTATCGTTCATTGATATCTGTACATGATATTGATTTACGATATTTTATCAAGATAAATAATACAATATTTCATCGATTGGTGTACAACATATAAAATATTTTTTGCTTTTCTAAAAAGAAATGCATGGTAAGGCAAACCATTTTATTCTTTTGCATTGAAAATAAAGATACATTTTGTTATTTATTTCAAAGACCGTAAGAAATATCTTATTTTTTAGACGTTTTCATATTATAAGCTCTGTGCGGGTTTGGGAGGAAGCATGCCCTCCATTGGTTCTGCAGCGGGGGTTGCGGTTATGGGTATCAATAGAGAAAACTATACGTTTATGTCGCATTTAAAATGGGCACCTGTTAAAATTATTGGGTATGTGGCGAGTATTTTTACCTGGTGACCTGTCACCTCCTGCGCCGGATTACGATGATGTGTGTTTGGACTATTTTCCCCTATTTTTATTTCCCTTATGTCTTAAAAATAAATTTTGACACCGTAATTTCCACAAGGTCATTCATAGCGCAGCAAAGCCGCAACAAGAAAGAGTTTAACCACAAAGAACATGAAGAAAAACTTACAAAAAAAGAAGTTTTTACAGAGTAATACTATAAAGGTATGAAATGACAGAATCTTTTAGTGAACTTAACAAGGAATTGCAAGGGTTTATTTCCCGGCAGAAGATGTTTTTTGTTGCGACTGCCCCTGAAAATGGCAATATTGCTATTTCTCCAAAATGTATGGACACATTCAGGTGTTTAGACCGCAAGACTATTATTTACCTGGACTTGAAAGGGAGTGGGAATAATACCGCTATGAATATACAAGAAAATGGCAGAATGACGATGATGTTCTGCAGCTTTGACAAAGATCCCATGATACTTCGTTTATATGGGAAAGGCGAGGTGATCCGGCAAGACGACGTGAAGTGGAGCGAATACTACCGGCATTTTCAGCATATTCATGGGAAACGCCAGATTATCCTGCTTAAAATAGATTCAGCACAGACTTCCTGCGGTACCTCTGTTCCTGTTTATGAGTTTAAAAGGGAACGGTCAAAGCTGAATGCGTGGGGAAAACTTAACATTATGGAGATTGGCAAACAAATAGTACGTAAATTCTTTAAGACATATATAGTCTAAAATTTGTACTGCTATTTTTTCTGAATAGTTTATGTGGTGTGTAGAACAACTCCCTAAATCCCCCTTGTGGAGTTGCTGAAGGCCTGCTTCAACACCGCTTAGCCGGGGAAAAACATTATTGACCTAACATATGTGGACGGGAGCCAGAAATAAGATTAGGCTTTTGTGTAATTTTTCAGTGAAACAGTACAGGTAATTAAAATCATTTTAAACTACGAAAGGAGTATCGCATGGTAAGAGCACGGGCGAGTCATATTCTGGTTTCAACTCAACAGGAATGTGAAGATATTAAATCAAAAATTCAAAATGGCGAAGAATTTGCAACAATGGCCCAGCAGTATTCACAGTGTCCCTCAGGGCGACAGGGAGGAGCTCTTGGAGAATTCGGACCGGGACAAATGGTTAAGGAATTTGATCAGGTAGTGTTCAGAGATGAAGTGGGAAAGGTTCACGGACCTATCCGGACGCAATTTGGCTACCACCTTATAGAAATTACCAGTCGAACTTAATTCGTTAAAACGTAGGAAAGAGGATGCAAAATGCAAAGCGAACACCATGCTCTCGCAAATGAATTTCCTGAATTCCGGGACAAAATTCATGACCTGAAAATGTCTGACGAAAACTTTCAAAAACTTTTTGATGAGTACCACAAACTCGATCGGGAGGTGTACCGTGTTGAATACGATATCGAACCACGGTCGGACACTGCGCTTGAAGAACTGAAAAAGCGCAGACTTGCTTTAAAAGACGAGCTTTACCAGATTCTAAAACATGGTGTTTCTCAACCATGAGGACAGCAAAATCATCGAAAGTAAAACTCCGTTTGCCAGTGTTGGGCTTGCGCATGAGGGCATTAAACATGACAGGGTTGTTTCTTTCATTTTCAACGGTATAGACAGGTTTTGAAACCTGTCTATACCAAAAAATTGCTGCAACATCTGAAATAAAAATGCCGCTGTAGTGATAATAACATTTCCTTCGACATTCATTATTCCTTGTTCAATATTCGATTGTTTTTCAACGTAGGGGCGTATTGCAATACGCCCCTACAAGAATGACCTGAAATCCTGTACGCCGCAATAAACATCGCCGAGTTATTCTTGCGTCCTGCACAAAAATCGATAGAGTATTAACCCTGGCAGGGTTGTTTCATTCATATTCAGGTGAAGCATACAAATAATCACTGCTATATCGTAACTATTCAGCGTAGAATATTAAACTACCGAAATACAACATGCCTGAAGGGCAGAAAGCATATAGCCAGGGGTGAAGCCCCTGGTTAAAGAA
>MHYI01000198.1:0-2888 GCA_001828295.1 Planctomycetes bacterium RBG_16_41_13
ACTTTTCCACCTCTGCCATGGATTCTGTAATAGATTTTCCCATCTCTTTTGTGATGGTAGTAGCATATCTCCTTTGTTCCTTCCGTAATTCCATGGCTAAATTATGAACGAGTTTCGTCTTCTCAGATATTTCAACAGTACGCCATTTAAGGAAGGCTTCACGGGATTTCTTTATTTCCGCGTTCATCTGATTTTTCGTAAGGAGTTCAAACTCTTCGAGAATCTCTTCTGTATAAGGATTTATTGAGGTGATTTTCATCTATGGCCGCCTGAAACTGCTTCTTTGCGTTAAAAAAAATTTGCTCTGATAGAATAAAAAGGGGAAACATTTCGCAGATACACCTGTAATGGGGAGCGTACCCCATTTTTTGTAAATTTCCGCATGCGGAACGGCTTCATTGCCGTCCCGCTTAAGGTGTTTTGGCGGAGGCACAATGGTTATTTATTTTTGTACATAATAATCATTCTCCCCCGCTGTTTTCTAAAAATAGACGGACCGTTCAGGAAAAATCCTTTTCCATCACCGTTTTGCGTCCATCCGATTTAGCATTTTCAATTGCCTGGTCGCACAAGTTGCGGACGATGCCGGACAACTTCGATGCAACATTGCCGGCCGTATTCATTCCGGCGGTTGAGCGGATATAGTTTTTCAATTTTGATATAACCACAAGTACTTCCTGTTCGTTTTCTGAGTTGCTCATATATTCCCTCTGAATATTTTTAGAAATTAAATTCCACACGATGTATCTCACATGGGAAGCGCCAAGGCGTACGGCTCCGGGTGAGATACTATTTTACAGCGCCTTGTGATACCTCACAATGTTCATGTCAGTTCATTCCAGGTTTTCATCCCCCTTTTTCATAAAATGTATTGAGGTTTTTCAAAAAAATAAATTGTTGGAAATTGTTACAATACTTTTAGCAATATGTTATCACAATTTATAGCAATTAATACAGATAAAAACCATGCGAATTGCAGTATCTCAGGTTTTCCCCTTCTGGTCGAAATAGCAATAACAGTGACCTCTGGTTGCCCATTCTCTCATACCTCATCTCTGATATTTTCTGTTACGAAAGCTCTGCTACATATCATCCGGGTTATCCGAAAGGAATGAAGATATTTTTCCCAGGCTCGCCCCTTCCCTTATTTATCAAGGTATTTCAAAAAAATCCGTAATCACGCAAAACTTGCGTTAGAAATAGTGAGTAAAATGTGTCGTTACACAAAGTATTGGATTGTAAACCTAAGTAATAATATTATCCTTACTTAGGTATTGTACAGATGGAATATCTTCCAGTAGCCATGCCTGTCAGCATACCATTCGTTCCGGCAAATTCTTCAAAATGCGGGGTTATAGTAATACCATTCACTTTGAGGCGCTGCATATAATCATGCAAAATTTGCATAAGAATGCTTTTCCAAAATCGTTTTTCTTAATCGTGTCTTGTTTCTGCGCCGTATTATTTTTTACGATAATGCTCCGCTATTTTGCCGTGACCTCTTCGGGGATATCCTGAGAGAACTATCCTGGGTGTTAGATAGAGTACGTTCGGCAAAACAGAATAAAACCATTTTTTTATTCTCAATTTGTATTTATAGTCTCCCGTTTTAAGCAGTTAGCAAGGGAATCGGAATATCCGATACGGATTTTTGGTCTTTGGTTTGCTAACAGTAAAACATCATGCGCCTGCGCAAGACAATTGTGATGTGTGAATTACCTTATACCTTTGAAGAAGGCGTCAGGAAAGCAACCCAATATTATACGGAACTTGCAAAGACAGAGGAATTATGCGAAGCGGTGAAGGCTTAAAAAGCAATGTCATTGCATATTTTATTTAAGGAGGTAGCGATGTTTAAAAGCTTTTTCGTAGTGTTATTTATATTTCTAAGTCTATTTATTATATCGAAAACTAATTATGCAGATGAGTCCAGGGAACAATATACTGTAAGTGTGGATGATGTTCTTCAAATAATTGTACAGGGGCATGATAACCTTAAAACAACAGCGCCTGTAACGTCAGATGGCGCTATATCTTTTCCCTATGTTGGTGTCATTTATGTTAAAGGGATGACGTTGTCTGATATCGAAAAGGAACTCACAAAAAGCCTTACAGGATACATAAAATATCCCGTTGTATCGGTATCGTTATCAGCGTCCAAGAGCATGAGTTATTTTGTGTATGGTGAAGTTAAAACTCCCGGCAGATTTATACTTGAGGATGATATTACTGTACTAAAGGCTATTTCGACAGCGGGTGGCATAACTTCAGACGGCCTTTATGGGAGTATAAAACTCAGACGTAAGCTGAAAGACAAGCAGGAATATGAGGAGTTCAATATAGACCTCAAAAATACAAAAGAACGTAGTATGAACATCGATATGCACCTTGAGGCTGCGGATATATTGGTAGTCGAAAAGAGCCGGCATTTCTTTGTGTATGGCGAAGTAATGAGACCTGGCAAATTCACCCTTGAGGAGAATATGACAGTCCTTCGATCAATTTCCATGGCGGGAGGCTTTGCAAAATATGGTTCTCCTGACAGAGTTAAAATCCTTAGAATAGTCCCTGGCGAATCGGGATATGAAAGCATTAAAGTTGATGTTAAAGGTGCTGTGAAAGGAGACGTCGGCAAAGACATCCGATTAGAGCCAGATGATATCGTGGTTGCAGCAGAAGGAATACTTTAGTGTTTTAAATAGTATATTTTATTTCCGGCGAGTGCTTAATTGCATAAGTTGCCGGTACTATATTGTTGCCGGAAAGCCTGTGTTCTTGCTTATTCCAGTGCTTTGTATACTATCGTTTATTATCGCAAATAAAAACACTCGTTCAGATTACATTACAAATTGCTACGAACTAGGGAGGGAATGTGAATTCGAATTTAA
>MHYI01000198.1:3024-4849 GCA_001828295.1 Planctomycetes bacterium RBG_16_41_13
TATCTCTGCACAAAAACAAATTGACTCTCCTTATTATAGAGATTTTAGTCGTTATGAACAATCCGCGGCCTCTCTTACTCAGAGTCAGATTGTAATTTCGAATCCTGTAATCGAACGTGCGGTCAGGGCGCTTAATCTCCACGAGCGCCCGCCTGACTATGAAAAGAATTACTGCTCTTCACTTAAAGCGCACATAATAGATTTAAGACTTAAGATGGCGAAATCAGATACTGTCTCGTCCGAAAATGAGTCCCAATCTTATAGTGATTTAAATGATGATCGACAAATTAGAATATTACGTACCAAAGGTGAGCTGGCAAATCCTTCCGGTAACATATATGAGCAGGCATATGCTTTCCGTCAGGCGGTTGAAAACCTTAAAAAAAATATCCGTGCAGAACCAATAGGCGACACCTTGTTATTTACAATACATGTTTCTGACTTTAACCCGGAATCTGCAGCTATGATCGCCAACGTAGTAAGCCGCTCGTATATTATTTTTGATCTTGAACAACAACTGGCAGAACTCCAGCTAAAATATGGGGAAAAACAGTCAATTGTCGTACAATTAAGAGAAAATATCGAAAAGTTGACCCAAAACCTCACCGGAGCAACACTTCCTGATATAGAGGCAATAGGCCCGGCAAGCGTCAAAATTATTGAACAGGCACTGGTGCCTCTTCTCTCGACGGGAGGGGAGAAAAAACTATCCCTTGTCCTTGCCTTCTTTATGAGCATATTCATGGGGGTTATGCTTGCCTTTGGGTTCGAATATATTGACCAGACTTTCAAATCGCCACGAGATGTTGAGACATTCTTAAATTTGCCGCTTTTGGGCGCTATCCCTAAAAAATGGTTTAAAAATAAATCATTACTCCGCGAAACTAAAAAAGTAACTGTTTTCCATTCGTCCTATCATGACCTTTCTGACCAGATATATCTATTGATGAAAGACAAAAAGCTAAAGACTCTTTTGATAACCGCCGTCTCTCATTTGGAAGGTTCTACCACCATCGTGGCAAACATCTGTCTCTCCCTTGCGAGAGAAGGCCATAAGGTACTGGTTATTGATGCGAACCTGAAATCCCCGGAAATACACGAAATATTCAAGATTCCGAATAATTCCGGCCTTACGCACGTACTCGAAGGAAAACTTGCACTGAAAGAGGCGGTCAATGAGATAGATTGCAACCTGTCGGTATTAACTGCCGGCAATACCACACTTAACCCAACGCTCCTCTTTGATTCCACCCATATGGCCAATACCATAAAAGAAGCTAAGGAAAAATATGGATTTGTCTTTGTTGACTATGCGAATTTAAGAAATTCTCACGATGCCGATATATTGAGTTCATCTTTAGATGGAACAGTCCTGGTGGTAAATGAAAGCAAGACAAAACGTCCCGTAATAAAGGCGTTAATTGCACCCTTGATACAAAAAAAAGCTAATCTAATTGGCGTCATTTTAAATAACCGCACCTTTGCTATTCCAAGGGTACTTTATAAGTGGTTGTAGATGTGGAAATATAGCGGATGTCCACCTGCCAACTGGAATGGGTGGCATTCCCGATTTTTTGTAAATTTCCGCTTACTGTATCACAAGCATCCTGCATGTGCTATTTAACACTCAAACTGGATGCATAGTAGAGACGTAAGATTTTACGTCTCTACATTCTTTTAATTCCCGCGCATTGGCTTTTTTACAAAAGGTCGAGAATACCCCACAGAAAAAACTCCTGACCTTTCCCACAGACAACCTCTCATGGAACTCCACCGGCTTAAATGAGAATGGTTCAATACGTGTGTATTTTGGCCTGGTAAAACA
>MHYI01000198.1:4954-6546 GCA_001828295.1 Planctomycetes bacterium RBG_16_41_13
GAAAAACGTATTCCATATAAGCTCCGTAGGAGCAACCCGTTCCCTGTCAATTATATACAGGCCGGCCTTACTGGGCTATTTATCCTATCTGCCAGTGCGATGCCCCCTGTCTGCGTGCGCATACTCACAGGCAGGCGCAGACAGGTTGAATTTATTACGCTACTAACAGATCTCCCCTAGCGGGGCTACATTGTTTTTTGAATATTTCAGTTCTCTTCTCCAACGGTAGCTCCTCAGCGATGTGCTGAACTACTTTAAAGAAAGGAGGTTAACAAATAGTATTTTTTGTGATCTAATTCCAGTGATATTATTTATGAGGGTACAATACATGTTTAAAACTGGCATAGCCTTATTTACATTAATAATGTGTGTAACAATGAATGATACTTTTATTTCATCTGCCTTTGCCGCGAGTCCTCCAGTGCCTGCTTTTGATATGGCAACGGTAGATGGTGATACAAGCGAATGGAACCTGGCAGAAGATGGGAGCAGCGATTTTTCTGCCCATGCGCGGAGAAAGGGTCATTGTCAGAAGCCAAATCTTTTTACAGATGCGAAGCTTTCTCTTTGTAGTGGTTGCAGCGATGACCAGGATGAAGACGTCCCTGATGATGAGCATTAAGGGAATGTGTGTAATTGTTTGGCGAAAAGGAAGTGTTGTTGCGGCATCGTCATACCTTAAAACTATAGGAGAAAGGAGGTATAATATTCAAAACAAAACAATGGAAATCTTGTAAATTAATTTGTAATCGTTAATTAAAGAGAGGAGGTGAAAAAATGGAAGAAAAAAAAGATCTAAAATATGAAACGCCAAAGGTTGAAACCTATACTGATGAAGAACTGCTTGAGAAATTAGGGTCTGCTCATACAGGGTACTACCAGTATGGGCATTAAAACAGTACTTTGGTAAAGAGGTACCTCGGGTGGGTAAAGGCTTTTTTACCCTCCCCTAAAATTTCACCCTGCCTGCTCTCCGCAAAGAAGAATTGCGGGAGCAGGCTTTTTTGTAACTTAAAAATTGCCTTTAAAAAAACTGCCGCTGCTTGTTCCCAAACGCCTCAGACGGGGTAAAAAGGGCAATTTTATGCTATTTCGCGATATGCTTCCCCATTTTAATGGATTTTAATTCCCGCTAATTGTTTTTTTTACAAAAAATCGGGAATGCTCCCGTTTGGAAGCGAGCCGTTGAAAGATATTTCTGAGGGTATAGTTTTTTCGAAAAATAGTGGTAGTACAAAAAACTAACGCTATCACCTTTCCTTTTTACTAATAGCCACTTGTTTATTGTGTCTTAATAGAATAGGGAAAACCTTTTCGTTTCCCGTGTTTCTCCTTATCAATAGAACCCATCTGGTCATAATGCTTCCAAGTCACGTGTTATTTTCTGCAAATTCTGCAAAAAAAAATAAATATACAATGATCAATCTCTTCATTGTTTGCCAGGCTTACCATAACCTGAAAAAAACTATTATTTCTAACATATCTTCAGGTAATGAATTACAATAAATCTGAAATTATTACACCATATTGGTATATCAATTGATTATTCGTATGGCGTTCTCCGGATGCTCGTACTATCCCTTTATTTGCTC
>MHYI01000198.1:6638-9358 GCA_001828295.1 Planctomycetes bacterium RBG_16_41_13
GAATTTAAAGGCAGTTCACCTTATTGTGTGTGTGTTCATGGAGTTATTAAACACTATAGCACAAGCGCGGTGCTACCATACTGTAAGGGTTCGCAAATATGGATTTTCTGATTTGTACTTAATATTTGTTTACATAAATGGTTAGATCGTTTCGGAAATCATATTTTGTGAACTCCTTGAGTATATATACCCTTTCGCCCCTTCAGGGCTTGTATTTTTTATTACCATACAGGGGGCTTCACCCCCTGCTATATACTAACAGCCTTTCAGGCCTAACTTTGAGAATTGAATATTGAGCATTGAATATTGAATATTTTTCTTATTGTATAAAATGTTCAATGCTCAATGTTCAAACGGGTGTATCTACCAACTTAAAAATCACTGTTTGTGACCTCTTACAGTATACTTAACTGCTGGTCCCTTACAGGATATGGTAGATAGAGTATACGCCGAAGTGTGTGCATAGTCGCGGAGGAGTAATGATTATAAAAAGAGAGATTGCAAGGTATTTTTAGTACGCCACTACCGCTCTCATTATTTACGGTATGTGCTAATTGTGCCTCTCGTCGCCATGCTCTTCTTCCGATGCTGTTGTATCCAGGATTGTGCAGCACCACCGTTACATTATTGACGTCAGACCACCGGTCAATTGAACTGAAATTTAGGTTAGATGGCTTTCACAAAGAAATTACTGATAAGGTTCCAATATGATGCAAAAAGAAAATCATAACAATATTTCAGGCGAAATGCTGCATGCTATCGTCAATGTATGGGATCAAACCCGTGAAATGTTTACTATCCCCATTGTTGGCAGGAGTATGTATCCTCTCATAAGGGAAGGGGACTATGTTCAGTGTACAGGAATTTTAATTTTTTTTAGTGGTTTTCAGGGTGGTGCGGACAAACGTTGTTTTTCCGTGTTCTCAAGGTAATAAATACAAAAAAGATAAGAGCATTTTATGACCTATAGTATAGAAACGATTAACCTTACGAAAAAGTATCCTATCATAAAAAATTACAGAGATCTTTTGTTTCGCCCTTTACAGAAAAAAGAATCAACCGCCCTCTGCGAACTTAATTTGAAAATCAAAAAAGGCGAATTATTCGGATTGCTTGGTTCAAATGGCGCAGGCAAAACCACGCTTATAAAAATCTTCTGCACAATGGTGCTCCCTACCTCTGGAACGGCATACGTTAATGGACTTGATGTTTTACATCATGGGAAAAAAATAAAAAAAATAATTGGATATGTTATCTGCGACGAGAGAAGCTTTTATTGGAGACTTACGGGAAGACAGAATTTAATATTTTTTGCCAAACTGAACAATGTACCCCGCCCTGAAATGGACACAAAAATTAATGATCTATTGTCTTTTATGGATCTTTCCCGCGAAGCGGATAAAATGTTTAAGGATTATTCCACCGGTACCCGGAAAAAATTGGCCATCGCGCGAGGGCTTCTTACCAGCCCAGAGATACTCTTCATGGATGAACCAACAAATGCGTTAGATCCCATTACTGCACAAAAAATAAGGGTATTTATAAGAGAAAAGCTTGTGCAGGAAATGAAGAAGACGGTAGTCTTTGCTACCCACAATTTACACGAAGCGGAAGAATTATGTGACAGGATCGCCTTTATTCACAGAGGAAGAGTAAAGGTTACCGGAACTGTGGAAGAAATAAAACGGATGATAGGCACAGAAAAACACTATGTTGTGGAATTAGAAAACCCTGATACCTCTTTGTTTGCAAAAATATCAGCATTCCCTCTTGTAAAAGAAATAGTAAACATCTCTGCTCTTACAGAAGCAAATACTATTGAAATAGAAATTAATACACAAACTGGTGCAGATAATACATTTCACATAATAAAGCATATTATTGGTATGGGCGGAAAGGTTTGTTCTTTTTATCAAAAGGAATTGTCTTTAGTAGACCTGTTTTCCAAAATAATTGACAAAGACTCGAATTAAAAATCATTCTTTTTCATAATTCTTCTAACATTCCTTTTTCTGATAAGGTATTGAGTGTATTTAAAATATCATCGAGTACATTTACATTGTCAGGTATGGAAAATCTTTCTCTTAATTGATGTTCCATGTCCTCTACGGTATGTTCGCCATCGCAGATGTCCCATATGATTCTTGCGGTAGTATTGAGCACATGAATTGTTTTCTGATCAGCATTGCGCAGGACCACTTCATCACCTATATCCTGCGTTATTATACCTTTTTGTTTCTTCTTCGGTTTTTTAAAGTTCAATTTTCTTTTTTAATAGTAGTCGGTAAGGTTATAAAAAGTAAAACAAGAGGCGTTATTCTAATGCAGAAGAATAACTAATTCAAATTATTTCAGGTAAAAGATAAAAGAACATGCAAATAAGTACTATTTTTGTAAAAGCACTGGCCTTTGTACACAGAGACTTTATAAATGAAGTCAGCTATAAATTTGCATTTTTCATGCAAATTTTCGGCATTTTTATTTCAACAATAATGTTCTTTTTCCTTTCAAAGCTTCTTGGGGAGGTGGGGACTTCGTATCTTAAACCATACGGGGGGAACTATTTTGCCTTTGTGCTTATAGGAATTGCGTTCTTCAGCTACTTCAACGTATCTATGGAAGGCCTTTCTAAAAGTATCCGTGAGGGGCAAATGCTTGGTACGCTGGAAGCCATGCTTGTTACACAAACAGAAATACCAACTATAATCTTTTCCTCAATA
>MHYI01000198.1:9468-10137 GCA_001828295.1 Planctomycetes bacterium RBG_16_41_13
TATTTCATTTAACAGCTTTGGAATAATTTCTGCCAGCTTTGTTATGGTATTGAAGAGAGGCGATCCCGTCAGTAAACTCTTTTCAAGTGTTTCCGGAATCATCGGAGGGCTGTATTATCCCATTTCTGTTTTGCCATCGTGGCTGCAAAAATTTTCCTATGTTTTACCCATTACGTATTCACTCGAAGGCATGCGGCTTGCCATTTTGCAAGGATATTCTTTGGAAGCATTACTCCCGAATATTATTGCGCTATTCCTCTTTTCCGTTATAATGCTTCCGCTCAGCGTATTCATATTTTCCTATGCCGTTAAAAGAGCAAAGATCGATGGTACGTTGACACAGTATTAGATCCCTTCATTCTAAAAATAGTCATATATTTCATATAAAACGCAATGTTCTCTGCGCATCTCAAAAGCCTGCAGTTAATCCCAAAAACACGGTATTTTTTGAATATTCGGCATTTTCAAAATTAGAATTTCTTTGTGAATAAGTGTATACCAAACTTCCCTTTAGGTTCCTATTGATATCGTAGTTTAAAGAGGAATTCACCCCCAACAGTCTTTGTTCACGGGCTGAGGAAACATATTCACCCTCACCATAAAACATGGATAAGGAACAACCAAGTCTTTCCAACATTTGTCTGGTTAAAGAAGCGGAAGTACGCCAGT
>MHYI01000199.1:0-2320 GCA_001828295.1 Planctomycetes bacterium RBG_16_41_13
TAGAATCTAAATGTATACTCATCAAATAATCCAGTCCTCAATCCCCAATCTGCAATCCTCAATCTGCAATTTGCAATTTGCCGACTGTAGATTGCAGATTGCCGGCTGCCTTACCCCCTTATGCACAAGACTGGACAAGGGGCATTTCTTATCACCTTCTCTGTCACACTG
Source organism: Planctomycetes bacterium RBG_16_41_13 (assembly GCA_001828295.1). The sequence goes on from MHYI01000199.1 coordinate 172, forward strand.
CCAATAACCATATGGGAAATGCCCGTACGGCCGTGAGTGCCCATAACTATAAGGTCTGTCTCCAAATCGCGGGCTGCTTTTAAAATCTCTTCGAAAGGAATACCCACCCTTATCAATGTTTCAATATTTATACAGCACCTTATTTCTTCAGGAATACTGCTCCTCAATTTCTGTTCTATCGCTGCATCCGTTTCTGCAGTACGGTTTAACTCCGCGTCAAATTTAAGCCCTCCATAATCAGAGGCATGTTCTTCCTTTACATAAATAAGATAAAGCCTGGCAGAGTCCTTTATTGCCAATTTTGCAGCATATGCAAGCGCATTCATGGAACAATTTGAATAATCAACGGGACAAAGGATTTTCTGATAGTTGATCATTTTTACCTCTGCGTATTCAGTTTAACACTGCTCCTTCTAATGCCTTTTTCCCCTTAGTAACAGGAAGAATCTTATGAGAACCGCCTTTCTTTAGCAAGATGTTTCTTAAAAGAGAGGGACATATGATGGCAGTAAATACAATTGCCATAATAATAGAAGAAAATACAGTATCATTTAATATTCCCATATCCCTGCCAAGTCCAGCCAGAATTAATGTCCCCTCCATCTTTGTTGCCATCCCTATGCCTATAGCCAGACGGTTTATGCCTTTCTCAATCGGGCAAACGCTGCAAAACATCTTCCCTATAACGGCAGCGCCTGTTATGGCAAGGCCGAGGAGGACGGCATTTAGATTTAGAAAGCTCTCCAGTTCTACCTGTGCTCCCACCCGAACGAAAAGTATCGGTACAAGGAGCATATAAAATGGTCTTACAAACGATTCGACATTACGATGCTCCCCATCGTCAGAGTTCTTTAACTTCACATTCCGCAGGAATAAACCTGCAACAAATGCGCCTATTACCGTGTGGAGTCCTACTGACCCGAACATAAAGGCTAATAAAAGGGATAAAATTACCACTATGGGTATATTCAGACCCTCAGTCAGCCTTCTCGAGAGAAAATTTCCAAACTTATCACCATATTTTAATATGGCAATCAAACTGATTATCAGAGAACTGATTGCTATGCCAAAGCTGACGGACATACCTACGAGAGAACCCCCGCCTTCCACAACAAATCCACTTACTACACCGAAGGTTAAAATTACAACAATATCGGTAAGAATAGTCGCACCAGCTATTACCTTGCCTTCCAGGGTATTTATTGCCTTTAATTCGCTCAAAACCGCAAGTAATAATCCGGTACTTGAATTACAAAGAACGATTGCCAAAAGAAGTTTAGTGCCGCTTGAAGTATCCGGAAGGAGAAAATGCCCAACCATAAGTCCCAGCCCGGCAGGGACTATTATACCGCCCAAACATACCAGGAGAGAAGATGTCCCTACCCGTAATAATGCCCTGAGGTCTGTATTGAGACCGGCGGTAAAAAGAAGTATCAACGTTCCGAAGTATGATATCATCTTTACGAATGGCATAGTCCTGAGAAAATCGAAAAAATCCCATCCGGTAAAGGTGATGACATTACCAAGTATCATTCCCATTATCAGCTTTCCTACAACCGCAGGAAGCCGCAGCCTCCTTGCCAGCCATTCCGCTATCTTGGCGGCAATAAGTATTATGGCTACGGCGAGGATTACACCGTGGGTTGGATCTTTATGCCATATCTCCCATGCATGTCCAGAACCCTTCTCTTCTTTCACGGCATCTATGTGGCGGTCTTCAGGAGCTATCGCCGTTGTAGATTCACCGGCATCCTTTATCGGTAGTTCGTTATCTCTCGCTTCCATCTTCTGTGGAGCATCTTCAAGATGCGCAGACGGTAACCATTCTGCGGGGGGAGTTGACGGAAGCTCGCTTTTCCCCTCATGTGACGGCGCATCCTTTTCTCCGTGAACCAGTGATTCTTCCGCGTCAACGGATGCGGCGGAATATTCTGGCGTAGGCGAATGCATGATGGAGAGTATGCCTTTTTCTTCAGTATCTCCCGGACTCTCTGTAATAATAGCATGCTGCGGGATTTCCTCTCCGGAATGCCCTTCTCCTTCAGGAGGAGTTTCCTTTTCAATAGGAATAGCCTGAGAGAATTCTCCCTCTGGTGATGGTGTATGGACTGCCCTTTCTTCTTTAATCGTGGGAGCAGGCATGACGGAA
>MHYI01000199.1:2472-4912 GCA_001828295.1 Planctomycetes bacterium RBG_16_41_13
CTCTGGCGATGGTGTGTGGATTCCCCTTTCTTCTTCAATCAAAGCTTGCCCATTTTCCGTAGGTGTAATAGGGAGAATCGGCGTTGGCGTAGCCAGGATATTATCTTGTTCTGTGGTAGTGGTATCCGAAAGAGCCTCTTCTGCGGGAACAATCGTCCGGCCATCTTCATCGGGGTGTGCTATTTTCTGCGGATACTTATTTTCTTCATGTTCAGAAGTATAAGGTACTTCTTTTCCTGTTATGATAACATCGGTATTGCTATCCGGTGTCTGGATACTGATATCTCTCATATCAACCGTTGTAGGGGACGGGTCTTCTATGACAGGAGTTTGAATGGGTTTATTGTCCCCTGCAATAGTTTGTGTTCCATTTTCTTCTGCCGCTAAAGAAGCACTTTCTTTTTGAGTATCGACATGAATTGGTTGTGTATCATTGGAAGGTTCCAAATGCTTCGCTTCTAATACCGGCGTACCTAACATGCCGGTACAATGCAGGGAGATGAATACTATCAGAAAAGCCAGGCTGGATTTGTAACTACTCATGAAAGCGCATTATGGGCAATAAAACTTTCTGCTGGAATAGAATTAAGGACAACAGCATCAATATATTCACATTATAAGTGAGGAAACATTTTAAATACAGAAAAAGTTTCACAAGGGATCAATTGTTTTATTTTTGTCTGCCTATTGAACGGGAAGATTCCCTCTATTTGGCAGCTTTTCCCTTTCGTACCTTATCAGTAATTGCTTCGCAATTTTTGGCAAAATATTCAGGTGAAATCCGAGTACGATGTACGATGTACAATTTTAGATTTAAATCGTACTTTGTACCTTGTAAATCGTACATTCTTCTGTGTTTGGTTCTGGCTATGCCAGCTTAGGAATTTCAAAGTTGTAGAACGAAGCGATTGCTTCGTTATGAGCGAAGTGACACTTCGCCCTCCATTGAGAAAGCAGCCAAATGCCCAATGTAATATCCTGATTTGTTAAGTATTCTTAAATATTTTAGTGATTTTGTGTTTTATGCCCTTGATAAATTAATTTTAGATGATTATACTATGACTCATTTCTTTGTGGGGAGGTATTATTTCTCACTGTTTAACTTTCGCGAAATTTTTTTGACTTTTTCATAAATAATTCTATAATCACGACCAAATGATACAGTATCTGCCTATTTTAATTTTATTCTTTGTAGCACTCGGTTTTGCACTAACCAATGTTGGGGTCTCAGAGATCCTTGGCAGGAAAAAACCCTCCGAAGAAAAACTTACTCCTTACGAATGCGGCGTTGAGCCGGTGGGGTCCGCGCATGAACGTTTTTCCGTAAAATTTTACCTGATAGCAATGCTTTTTGTTGTATTTGATATAGAGGTTATCTTTATGTATCCATGGGCAGTTGCCTTTAAGTCATTAAAGCTTTTTGGATTCATTGAAATGGTGATATTTATTGGCATATTGCTCATTTGCTATTTATACATTTGGAAAAGGGGGGGATTGGAATGGGAATAGAGAGCCATCTGGGCGATAATATTCTGACTACCACCTTGACAACAATGGTAAATTGGGCAAGGAAATCCTCTCTTTGGCCAATGCCTTTTGGTTTGGCTTGTTGTGCAATAGAAATGATGGCCGTTGTAGCGCCGCGTCATGACCTTGCACGGTTTGGCGCAGAGGTTTTTCGTTTTTCACCGCGGCAGTCAGATCTGATGATTGTTGCGGGTACGCTTACGTATAAAATGGCATCGGTGGCGCGGAAGATATACGACCAAATGCCGGAGCCTAAATGGGTTGTTGCGATGGGCGCCTGTGCGGTTTCCGGGGGGATATTTAATACGTACAGCGTTGTACAGGGGCTTGAAGAGGTAATACCGGTGGATGTTTATCTTCCGGGATGTCCACCGAGACCAGAGGCGTTGATTCATGCTATCATGGAGATACAGAAGAAAATCGAGAAAGAATCGCTATGAAAAAATATTTCAAAGTATGCAGCAATGAATAATGATTCAATTATCATATTAGTGAAATCCCATTTTCCCGAAGCAGTAATCGATTGTTATGATTTTCGCGGGGAATTGACGTTTGTTATAAAAAAAGAACAAATTACGCAGGTGGCTGAGTTTTTTAAGAAAAGCCCTGAAATTGATTGTAATTATTTATCCGATTTATGTGGCGTTGATAAAGTTGAGACAGATGGTATTTTTGAGGTAGTATATAATCTGTACTCGATACATAAAAAACACAGGGTACGTCTCAAAATTCCCGTTCCATCAGATAATCCAACCATTTCTACCGTCACCCATATCTGGCGAACCGCAAACTGGCACGAAAGAGAAACCTATGATATGTTTGGCATTCAGTTTCAGGGTCACCCCGATCTGAGGAAGATACTTATGCCGGAAGATTTTGAAGGACATCCATTGCGGAAAGATTATCCCATAGA
>MHYI01000200.1:0-315 GCA_001828295.1 Planctomycetes bacterium RBG_16_41_13
CTTTTTTATGCTGAAGCAATGCTTCGTTAACAGCTTTGGACAAAGCTTTTGTTATTTTTTCTTTGTCTTCAAATATTTCAGAGATTCTGTCTTTTACTACTTTATGAGCCATTATATTCCTCCAGTATTTGCTTCCAAATCAATCTATTTTCATTTTCAATCGAAGTACCGATACCCTTTCCACCTGAAGCCAGCGGCTTTAGCGTTCCAGCAACCTGGAGTCTCTAGGGTCACATCTTAAATATTAAATACTGATATTTTCTATCGAACTATCATAGCAATTTCTAGCCAATTATTTAAGATTTAAGATGTGAC
>MHYI01000200.1:352-517 GCA_001828295.1 Planctomycetes bacterium RBG_16_41_13
GTGTTCCATGAATTACTTGCCGTAATATCTTGTCAAATGACGTAACATTATCTAATAAAATAAGTCAACGGCAGATTTGCCCCTCCCTTTTTCTGACATTACTCTTTTAATTTTTTCAATTTCTTTGCATCTAACAAATCCTGTTCTCGTCCTGTTGCCGTTTTA
>MHYI01000200.1:602-3259 GCA_001828295.1 Planctomycetes bacterium RBG_16_41_13
CATCCCGCCTTACCCCTGTGATAGAGGTTAGAATATCTATTCTTACCGGAGGTCTACCCAGTTGAATAACTACTTCTGGACTCATGAGTTCTTTTGTTTCCAGATTTAATGAACTAAACCCAAATTCCCGGAGGGCTTCGATTACTTTTATTGCATTATTTTCGGATGCTTCTATTAAGAATGTCCAAATCCTTAGTGGCTCTTGGCAGTAAGTGCACGCTTAAGGCGTAACCACCTACTATTACGTATCTAACTTTATGGTGATTTGGCAATTTCAAGAACTCGTCGAAGTCTTTGTGCAGTAATATTTACTCCTTTTTGTATCCAATAGCATTCTTCCCATAGGGAATAAGCCATTTCAGTTTTTTCGGAAGTCGAAGCCGAAGTCCAATATTCCAAGTCTTCTTCTTCCTGTTTTTCTGCATCTTCAAGCCGGTATTTTTTAATTATTTTTTCTATTTTAACCTCAGATGCCTTTGGTGGCTTAGCGTTTTTTGCCGTAACAGTGTTCGTTATGCAAAGGAAAGGTGTTTTTTTTGACTTATTGACTGATTTCATATCTGTTTTCCATCTTTATTAACTGCAACTTATTCCTGCCCAACCTGCGAAACTCGTTACATCAAAAAGAAAGACCACCGCGGTCCTTCTGCCGACTGCCTTTTGAATTATTTTGATAATAGTCCTTTAATAATATGATGGTGAATTTCCAAAAGAATATCTATGATATTTGGCATTTCGGATTCTTTTATGCCTGAAGAGGTATGTTTATGATGGGGAGACGATTGAACCTCTGGATGATGAGGGGCGTTATCATAGCGAAATATCATTGTATTTTTGGAGTCCATGTAATGGTATCTATAATCAAAACAGAATTGACCATTTTCATCATGAACATGGTGGAAAATGCTCAAGAATGAATTGTCTATAAACCTGACTTTTACCTTTACGTAAGCGGTGTTCTGGCTTGTATGAATTCTTTGAAAATCGGAGAAAATTACGAGACGATCGCCTTTTATTATTTTTTCAATTTCATCCAGATGTTCATCTATCACTTAATTAACCCTTTTAAGTTTTCCTTTGTATGTGCCCATTCTTTAATTCCTTCAATCAGCGCCTTCCACTCAAAAAAGTCTTCTTCGTCGCCCATCTTTCCTTCTTGAAAAAGTTTATAAAATTCATTTGAAGAAAGATTGTATCTATTTTCAAAAATTCTACACCTGTTTTTCAACTCCTGTTGCGCTAAATCACATATCTTTTCTTCTCTTTCGATAGTTGAAACCAAACTCCACGGTGTTGTCATGTTAATCTCCTGTTTTTAAGTCATTATTATATATTTTTCGGAGTTCCCGATAAACCATTACGATATTTTCCAGTCTCATTGGGGAAAATATAGGGACACTTCCCTTATTTCTCCACCAAATCAAGCAGGAAATATGGGATGTATCTCTGATTTTCCCGTTTCGTTAGGTCCGCCAATGATAATACTTTCTAACAGTACTCTTTTAGTTTTTTCAATTTTTTGCATCTAACAAATTATTCCTTAAATTATACCGTTAAACGCAGTAATAAATTACAGATGTTATAAGAAATGTGGGAAGTGTCCCCTAATTCCCACACGTAAATGTTTTCCTTCCTCCTCAATTTTTGCCCATTTTTTTACTCGTCCATCCGATTATATTTCAGATATGAATAGGATTCTTGATAGTAAAATCAATCCATTCATCTTTAGTATAGGTACGGTCAGGTCTCTGGCGTGTGTAAGCGAAGTATTGTATATATTTCATATTTTTTTACCCGCGTAACGTCTTGCGTAATGGGCAGACAAAAGCAGAACGAAGCGGCGCTTTTGGCTGTACCAATTGACGCAATTGTTAGCGCTATTTCCGCAATTCATATGCTTTAATAAGTAAGTTCTTTATTGTATCTTTCTTTTTTGTTATTTCTTCATCATTCAGTTTGATTCTGTATTTACCCCAGCGCTTATCATAGTCAAGAATATCCAATTCAGATGAGCTGATAATTTCATTGTATTCTTCTGACTCGGGCAGCCCGATCTCAAGCCTTAGACCATTTTTCTGTGGGCGGCAAATAGCAAAATTACACGCTTTACCATCAACCCAAAAACCTATGTAATATTTGTTATAACTTTGTTCTGCCGTAGGGATAAATTCTTTCACTATTTCCAATATTCTATCAGCCAACTTTACTGTTCTTACTGTTCCGCGCTGATTTTCCCAATAGTTTCTATCAGAAGATTCTTTTGTTTCTTCATCTTCGTCTAGATACCCAAGGCGAACGGTGTCAAGCACTTTCGTAAAATGAAGGCCAATGCCTTCCGGTGTTTCTATAGCTGATACCTGAATCGCCATAATTGGTATGAAGCCATTAAACAGACCGATAACATTAAGAAAACGACTTGTAATATCTTCAGCGATTATTACTGCTGTATGGTCGTACTGAGGATAACGTCTTCTTTCTATATCCCAATACTCTATAGTTCTTATGATATGAGACTCATCACATTGACCCAATTGTATTTCTACTTCAAAGCGACCGTGCCCATCAGCTTCTTGTAGTAGCAAATCTAATCTTCCCGCCCCAGGATGAATTCGCTCTCGATCTTTTAGAATTACGTCGCCAACACCCAATATCGATGG
>MHYI01000200.1:3296-7217 GCA_001828295.1 Planctomycetes bacterium RBG_16_41_13
TATTGGCTATTGCTCTTTAAATTGATTTTCTTAAGTTTTACGTGCTTCATGTTTTCTTCCATGCGCTAACATTCATTTTTATCCTTAATTCTATAAATGTCGGGATTTTATATTATGGGGCAACAGGTGTCAAACAAAAATCGATAGAATTATGTTGAAATAGTGAATATAGTCCTATAATATAGCGCTGATTTTATTAATATGTGGAATCTTGATAATTATTTGGTTTTGTTATGTTTTCACCTTTTAAAGACTACCTCATTCAAAAAGCGCTGGTTAACGATAAATATGTGCCTTTTTACCTGAAATGGGTCTCCGACTGTTACTCGTTTCTCAGCGAACCTGATTCTGTGGTATTAAATCCTGAGCAAACGGACCGATTCATGAAGTATTTGGCTAAAACCCATGAAGACGGGCAGGTCAAGCAGGCGAGTAATGCATTGAGGCTTTATAACTATTACCTGACTTCATTACAAAAAAATGCCCCCGTTAACTCTCCCGAGGCTGAAAGTGAATGGAGCCTTCTTGAATCAAGGACAAAGGAGGCCCTCAGGCTCAGGCATCGGTCATACAGCACGGAAAAGACCTATATTACCTGGCTGCGTTCGTTTCGGGGATTTATCAATGAAAAAACACCATCACAACTGACAAACGGGAATATACAGGATTTTCTGCGCTCTCTTGCAGTTGAACGCAGGGTGTCTCCTTCCACTCAGAATCAAGCCTTGAATGCACTTATATTTGTATACCGGCACGTACTTGAAAAGGATATAGGGGATAAGGAACTGAATGCGGTACGGGCGGTATATAAGCGACGACTTCCGACGGTACTTACAGCAAGGGAGGCACACGCAATATTTGATCATTTGCCAGGGATTCACCGTCTCATGGCAATGCTCACGTACGGATGCGGACTCAGGCTGCAGGAGTGCCTGAGTTTGCGAATCAAAGATATTGATCTTGAGCAAAACATTGTTGTTGTGAGGGCTGGCAAGGGGGACAAAGACCGGAGAACGATGCTCCCCGAGTCTCTTAAAGATGACCTTATTGCGCACATTTCGGGAATAAGGGGCTTATACGATCAGGACAGGGAAATGGACATGAATGGCGTTTATCTCCCTGGCGTGCTGGAAAAGAAATACCCCAATGCGGGTAAGGAATGGGGTTGGTTCTGGCTTTTTCCTTCCAAATCACTTTCGGTTGATCCGCGCACACACACGGTGCGGCGTCATCATATGCACCCTGCATCACTTCAGAAGGCATTCAAGACTGCCGTAACAAAGACAGGCATTACGAAACAGGCATCCGTACATGCGTTACGGCATAGCTTCGCAACGCATCTGCTGGAAAGCGGATATGACATCAGGACAATCCAGGAGTTGCTTGGTCACAGCAATCTTCAAACCACTATGATTTATACCCACGTTGCTTCAAAAAATATATTAAGTGTACGGAGCCCTCTGGATACATAAATTTCTTGTAATGTTCAGCGAAAATATTTTAAATTTTAGTACCTTATCAGTAATTTCTTTGCACACTTCCATTCGTCAGTGCGTGCTTTTTGGCAAAATATTGAATGGTGAAATGCGAAATGCTCAATACGAAACAGGATCGAACGTTTACGGCGCAAGCAGCCCCATAGGGGCAATATCTTTGTAGAAAACAAAATAATAAAAGGAAGAAAGCAGCGTAGCTGCGACATAAAACGAAGGGGCGAACCCTATGCCCAATGTATTTGAACAGAAGGGTTAGCCGCAAAAAGGCACAGAAGACACAAAAAAGGGGGAGAATTTTCTGTGCCCTTCTGTGCATTTTGTGGCTAACGATTCCGGCCGCAAAAAAGCATCGGCTACAAAGATTGGACAGCTATGCTGCCATTCAAAAGGGAGTTTTAAATGCTACATTTTATTTGTTATAATCATCATGATCGTTATAAAAGCAAAATATCTCTTGCAAGACAATAACCACTACATTGAAAATGGCGCCATAGCTATCGAAGGCTCCAAAATAAGCAAAGTGGGAACTTTTGATGAAATCAAGGGATTGGCAGATAATGCGGCAATTATTGATTTGAAAAACACTGCGTTGTTGCCAGGGCTTATAAACGTACATACACATCTTGATCTGACGGATAGTAAAAACCGTATTGCCCCCACCAGCAATTTCACACACTGGGTATTTCAACTAATCGCGCTAAAATCAAGATGGAAAGCAGACGACACCATTGCTTCAATAAAAAAAGGAATCGCATTGTGTATCGCCGGCGGCACAACTACAGTGGCAGATATTGCCAGTGCGGAACACTCGTTTTCCGTATTAGAGAAAAGCCCGATTCGCAAGGTTGTTTACAAAGAGATCATTGGCCTGAATCCTGCATATGCGCAAAAAATAATAGCAAAAACTTCCATGGAATTGGAGAAAATAAACGCCACAGACCTTTACCATGCAGGCATTTCTCCCCATGCCCCTTATTCTGTTTCGAAAGAACTGTATATGGCTGCTTCCCAACTTGCCAAAGAAAAAAACATCCGGGTTTGTACCCACATAGCAGAAACAGAGGATGAAATTGAATTTCTCGCAAAAGGAACCGGGCATTTGTCTCTTTTGCTGCAAAAATTAAAGGCCATGCCTGACGGATGGCAACCGCCGGAACGCAGGCCCATACACTATTTATATGAAGCGGGGGTGTTAAACGAAAAAATACTGCTCATTCATTGCAATTATCTTACAGAAGAGGAGATTCAATTACTACATGCATCCGGCGCCAGCGTAGCTTTTTGCCCAAAAAGCCACCACTTCTTCGGCCACAAAAATCATCCGCTGCCAAAACTACTGGAAAAAGGGATCAACGTAGGATTAGGCACGGACAGTTTGGCAAGTAATGATACATTAGACATACTGGAAGAGATGAAATTTTTATATACCCATTATTCATTATCGCCGAAGGCACTATTTTCAATCGCCACAAAAAATGGCGCAAAGGCGTTAGGGATGGAAACGACTATCGGCCAGTTAAAAGAAGGCTTTGAAGCGGACATGTGCGGCATCAGATTGCCCGACAACCCGACCGGCAGCGTCTATGATCAAATACTTGATTCATCGGCTAAAAATATTTTTACCATGATAGCAGGCGCTGTTTGTTATCATGCAAGTGAATGAAGAATGAGAATGATGAAAGTATTCGGCGTATTGTTATAGAATATTTACCATATTTACCGCTTACCATTTCATTTATCGCGATTTAAAATGACCCCGACACGGCGTTTTCAATTTTCACTCAATATTTCTCCGGATGAATATCTGGCTTACTATAGGGGCACTGCGAAATACATACAGACAACTACCACGTCCGGCGAAACAATAAAATTCCCCGCATCGCCGTTAAAAAAATACCTTACTCACAATGGCATACACGGACATTTTGAGATAGAAATAGATAAAAATAACAAACTATTGAATATTTACAAGATAAACGTAAAATCAGATGACAAAGGCATATGGCTTTGATCTTTTATCATTATGCAAATATTTTTGTACTATTAAAAAGATAGTATATCGCAGCAAAGCCACAACCAAAAAGAGTTTAACCACAAAGGGCACAAAGAATTCAAAACGCAAAGGACACAAAGAAAAACTTACAAAAAAAAGAGGTTTTTACAGGGTAATACTATAACGACATTTCTCAGGCGGGTTCAGGTTCGTTTTTTGAAAAAGACATCAACATTTATTTCACCTGAAAATCCTTTTCTGCCACAGAGGGCACAGAGATCACAGAGTTTCAAAAATAAAATATTCCCTTCGAAAATACTTTTATCCGCATATTACGCAGATTGTCAGTTATAACTATTACGGCTCTAAGGCATAAAGGCAAAAACGTATGGCAAAGGAAAATATACAGACGGCTTCCCATGCATAACGATA
>MHYI01000201.1:0-2102 GCA_001828295.1 Planctomycetes bacterium RBG_16_41_13
TATCAGACATACGGTACGAATACATAAAAGATACAAAAAAGATCGTTATTAAAATAGGCACCGGCGTGATAACTGATAATGCGGGATATTTGGACAAGAAACAGATAAAAGGGTTAGCCGAACAGGTCGTAGAGTTAAAAAGAAGGGATTTTAATGTAACGGTGGTAAGTTCCGGCGCAATCGGATGCGGTATGGGCGAGTTGGGATTGCAAAAGAGGCCCGGTACGCTTCCTGAGCTGCAGGCGGTTGCGTCCATTGGCCAAAGCAAATTAATAAGCACGTATGATAGTTTTTTTAAATCGCATGGATATCACGCGGCGCAAATCTTATTTACACGGGAAGATTTTGAAAACAGGAAAAGATATTTAAATACATGCAATACCATCCATACATTATTCCGAATGAATGCGATTCCTGTAGTAAACGAAAATGATACTATTTCAATCGACGAAATTGCCTTTGGTGATAATGATGAATTATCCGCATTGGTAACGAATCTTATTGACGCAGACCTGCTGATTATTCTCTCTTCAGTTGATGGGTTGTATGACAAACAACCCGAAGGAGAAAGCCGGGCGCATGTTATCCCTGTAGTGGAACATATTACACAGAAAACCAAACAAATGGCTTACAATTCCAAAACGTCGAGAGGGGTGGGGGGGATGCATACAAAATTGGAAGCTGCATCAATTGTGACGAATGCCGGTGAAAAGGTGATTATTGCCAACGGACGACAGGAAAATGTTTTGCTAAAGATTTTTCAGTATGAGGATATCGGAACATTGTTTCTTCCAAAAAAGGAAAAACTGACAAGCCGGAAGCGATGGATAGGGTATTCAAAGAAATCGAAAGGCATTGTATTCATTGATGAAGGCGCCTGTTCTGCCCTGTCGAAGAAGGGGAAGAGTCTTCTTGCATCCGGCATTGTTTCGATTGAAGGTGATTTTGAGAAAGGGGATATTGTTTCGATTTGCAAAGGTGAAAACGATGGTGTTTTTGCGAGAGGATTAACCAATTATTCTTCTGAGGAGATAGAAAAAATCAAGGGATGCCGCGCCTCTTCGATTCACAAGATTCTGGGCTATAAATCCTATGATGAGGTTGTTCACCGGGACAACCTGGTTTTGATTTAAGGGGCGTCAATAGTTGCTGTCATAATTGATTTTATTATATTGCCGACCTTTTCTTTTTCTGCGGGATTCGGCGCCAGGCGGATTGATTCATTTAAATAATAAAGGGACGTATCGATATCTTTAAAGTGCTGATAATATAATACGCCCAGGTCCCTGTATACGGAATAGTCGTTTGGATTATATTGAAGGGAAAGTTTTAGTTCTTCCGACGCCTCTTTAAAAAGGCCTTTTGACGCATACGCAATTCCCAGATTGTAATGCGCATCAACATGCCCTTGTTTTGAATAAATGGCTTTTTCAAATTCACGAATGGCCATATCAACGTTTCCGCTTTTCAGATAAACAGCGCCCATATTGTTATGGGCATCCGCATAATTGTTATCGAGTTTTACCGCTTCCCTGTATTCGGCAATCGCTTTTTCTTTGTCGCCGGTGTATTCATAGGTATTCCCAAGATTGTTGTGTACGAAAGGTACATAGGGATTATCTTTTAACGCAAGGAGATACGTTTCGATAGCCAAATCATGGTGTCCTTGTTTGTCATAGAGCATAGCAAGATTGTTGTATGCAAGCGTATTATCGTTAAGATTTGAGATGGACGCTTTATATGCTTCTATTGCCTTGTCAACAAGGCCCATTTTCTCATAAGCCGCCCCCAGATTAAAATGAATAAATGGATAACTGTATTCCAGGGCAAGCGCCTGCCGGTACATTTTGATTGCTTCCTCATACCGCAGGTTATTAAAGTACGCATTGCCCAGGTTGCCGCATGCCCTGGCGCTTTTCGGTTCTCTTTGAAATGTGTGAAACCATAGTGTAGCGTCGTTACGCCAGATACGGTTTCTGTGTATCACTCCAATCTGAAAACAGAGCAGAATAACGCCAAAAACAACAACAAGAGGATAGAGCAATTTTCTATTTAAATAGGGATAGCTTATTGTGCAACAAAGGCCAATTACCGGCACATAC
>MHYI01000201.1:2327-3424 GCA_001828295.1 Planctomycetes bacterium RBG_16_41_13
ATAAGTTTTAGATAATATGCCACTACCTTTGTCATGGTGGCAATATTTGTTGGATAGATTTCTATCGTTTTTAATGTATTTCTGAGGACAAAAAATCTTAGAAAGATATATAACCCTGTAACAAAAATATATCCGGTGTAAAAGAGTATGAAACGAGCTACCTTTTTTGCAAGAGGGGCGAAGGAATCGGATTTTTTTTCGTTTTGAGGTGAAAACAAAAGATCGAAGATTACAATAAGGATAGGGAACGTAATAGCCATTTCTTTTGAAAAAAGGGCGATGAAGTATGCGAGACAAGAGAGAAAATAACAAAGGGTAAAGTGGCTATTTGTGTGACCTTGCCTGCGGCTTTTTGTTTTCAGGAATAAAATAAACGCTAAAAGGAAAAAAATTGAAACAAGGATATCCTCCCGGTAACAAATCGCATTAACCGTCTCTGTTAAAAGAGGATGTGATAGATAGAATAGCGTTGCTATGAATGCCTGCCGGAGGTTTTTGAAAATACACTTAGTAAAGAGGAAAAATAGGAATATGTTGATGGTGTGGAGTATAGTATTGGTCAAATGATAGCCAAAAGGTCTAAGATTCCACAATGCATGGTCAATAAAATAAGTTATGGTGACGACTGGACGATAGCTGAGTTCTCCGGAAACGTAAAAATAATCTTTATGGAATAATTTAGGGAAATTTTTTAGTGAGGTAATGAAGTGATTTTCCTTGATGATGTATGCGTCGTCATAAACAAAATCGTTATGCAATGAGTTGAGATACAAAAATCCCGATAGAAAAATGAGGAGGGCAGGAGGAATAAACCTTAAATATCTGGCGTTCATTGAAAAAGCTCACGAAATCCTGGAAAAAATTACTAAAGGCGGAACCACAGATTACATAGATTGCACAGATAAAAAAATTAAATATTCGTATTTCACCATTAAATATTTTGCCAAAAAGCATGCACTGACGAATGGAAGTGTGCAAAGAAATTACGGATAAGGTACTAAAGTCATGGCTAAAGCCGGTTTTTTTTACGAATATCTCCGCACTATGGCTGATAGCAATTTGGCTCATGGCTCATGGCAATTTGGCTCATGGCTGAT
>MHYI01000201.1:3592-5175 GCA_001828295.1 Planctomycetes bacterium RBG_16_41_13
ATATCCGCGGAACGATTGGGGGTGAATGACTGGTGGAATTCATCGAACATGCCATACAATGAGGTTATGCCGATGGTTAACAGATAAAACATCTTCGCAGATTTGATTTGAAAGGAAGAAACAACCCAGCAGGCGAACAAACATAATATCCCATATTCAACAAAATGGATAAGTTTGTCTATATGGTTTGGCAAAGAGACAGAAGAGGTGTCTTTGGATGATGCTGCATAAATGCCGCAAGCATACCCAAATGTCAGTGCGCATTTTATACCCCAGTGAATCTTAATTTTTTTGGTCATTTTTTTCTAATCCTTCAAAGAGGCGAACCCAGTATTGTGTATTATTGTCAGGGGGCGAGTCTTCCTGATGTTCATTTTTACAGGTATTTTCAAGTGTTACTTGCACCTGTTTTTTCTTTATGTTTGGCAAACCGGTGTTTTTTATGTGGGAATCGATCTCTTCACGGGTGACTTCCTTAAAAACGCCTTCCCACGATTTAGCGTCATCCTCTGTAGGTCCTTTCCATTTGCTTTCAGGTTCTGAGGGTTTCTGGTTATTCTCTTTAAAGAGTACATCGTAGATTTCCCTGTACAGTGATTTTGGGTCCAAAATCCGGCAGCCGCATTTTTTAACATGTCTTTTTATTTCATTATCATAGGTTACAATACATACGTCTTTCGGATTTTTCACCTGGCTGGCAATGTTCATGATTTCGGCGTCCGCTTTGACGCCCGTTTTGGAATAAATTATTTTTATCCCCCCGGAAATCAGTCTTCTCGGTAAGCTTGTTTCTGAATAGGTGCCATCAAATACAACGATTATATCGTAGTGCTTTTCCTGCCGGTATTTTGAGAGTACGGATATTACATAATCGCGCACCGCTTCAATACAATTCCTTTCCACATGTTTTTCCAATTCCGGCACGGAAAAGATAAGATTATAGCCGTCAATAATGATTAGCATTGTATTTTGCAGTTATCAACAATGACCTTTCCATTAACAATAGTAGCCAAAACCTGCCCCTTTAGTTTCCATCCGTGAAAGGGGCAGTTTCTGCCCTTTGATTCAAAAGCGTTTACGTCCACCGTCCATTCCTTGTTTTTATCTATTATGGTAATATCTGCCGGCATACCGGCAGCAAGACTGCCGCCGTTTATTTGAAAGATGCGTGCGGGATTGGCGGACATTTTTATGATAAGTTCCTTAAAAGTAATGATGCCGGTATGTACCAGTTTTGTAAGCAATACGCCGAGGGCTGTTTCGAGTCCCACAAAGCCCGTAGCGCCTTTTTTTAAATCATCATCGGTATGCGGGGCATGGTCTGTTGCAATAACGTCAATAATTCCAGTTGCCAAGCCTTTTTGCATGGCTTCCACGTCCATCCGTGACCGTAAGTGTGGGTTTGTCCTGGGCGTATTTCCGTTTTTATCCCGGAAGCTGTTGTCCAATAATATGTGATGGGGGGTCACTTCACAAGTGATTTTTCCCATGCCTCTTTCTTTGGCTTGTTGTATCGCTGCCAAGGTATTCTTCAGGCTTATGTGGGAAATATGCAGACGGCCTTTTGCCTGTTCCGTAAAGCA
>MHYI01000201.1:5206-5986 GCA_001828295.1 Planctomycetes bacterium RBG_16_41_13
GAATAGGGTTCGCCTGGGAAACGCGTTGCGCCGGGGATGTCTTTTATTTTATTCAAATAAAAGGGAGAGTCTTCGCAATGTGGGCTGATAATAATAGCATGTTGTACGGAGAGCTCACAAGCCTTGCGCATTAAAGCATCGTTGAATACCGGATTGCCGTCGTCCGATAATGCTTTTATACGGGTATTCTTAGCAAGGGCGGCAATGTCCGTCAACTCTTCACTTAATGAACCTTTTGTAATGCATGCCTTGGCAAACACTTTTATTATGCTCTTTTCTAAAATTCTTTCCGTAAGCAGGTCCACCATGGCGGGGGAATCTATAGGAGGGTTCGTATTTGGCTCGCAAATCACTGTAGTATATCCGCCCTTTGCAGCGGCGCGTGAGCCTGTTCTGATATCTTCTTTGTATTCAAGACCTGGTTCGCGAAAATGAACATGGCAATCTATCAGACCTGGAACGACTTGTTTATTTGTTGCATCAATAATCTGTACAGAGCAACCGGCTTTAATATCAGGAGAAACCGCCGCTATTGTGCCGTCTTTTACAAGAACATCTGCGTACCCCTCAAATTCAGAAGCTGGGTCAACGACATAACCGCCTTTTATTAATAAGTCATGCATGGTGGTTTTGCATTAAGAAAGAATTATAAAAACTGTAACGTAACTATTCGTAACTATTCAGCGTAGTATATTAAACTACCTAAATACAACATGCCTGAAGGGCAGAAAGCATCTAGCCAGGGGTGAAGCCCCTGGTTAAAGAAATAATAGAACCAGC
>MHYI01000202.1:0-2441 GCA_001828295.1 Planctomycetes bacterium RBG_16_41_13
ATGATTATCTGTTTTCTCATCATCGTTCTCACGGCTATTATCTGGCTAAAGGCGCCCCAATGCACAAGATGTTTGCTGAAATATACGGAAAAGTTGATGGTGCGAACGCAGGAATGGCAGGTTCACAAGATATTTCTTATCCAAGCAAAAACTTTTTTAGTGGTGCAATTTTGGCTGGTGCTGTCTCTATTGCTGTGGGCACTGCAATATCCCTTCAAATGAGAGATCAGCAACAGGTTGTTTTTGCTGGATTCGGTGAGTCTGCGACTGATGAGGGTGTTTTTTGGGAGAGTCTTAATTATGCCGGACTAAAAAAACTCCCTATAATTTTCGTCTGTGAGAATAATAATTATTCGGTATTTTCGCCTCAGTCAAAGCGACAGGGCGGGAGTGGAATTTCCGAGCGTGCTCGCGCTTTCGGTGTTAAAAGCAAAGCAATATTTGGTAACGATGTTGCTCTGGTACATGAGGGGTTATCCCAGGCTGTTTTGGATGCCCGTTCGGGCTCAGGCCCATTTTTGCTTGAGGCGTTTACCTCCAGATGGTGTGGTCACTACGGGCCGGATAGCGATGATTTAGTTGGGTACCGCATTCCAGGCGAACTATCGTTTTGGAAACAAAACTGTCCAATCCTGCTTCTTGAGAAAACTTTAAAAGTAAACGATGGTCTTTTTGAAAAATCTAAGAAAACAATTATTTCTCAAATTGATGATGAAATAAAAAGTTCCTTTGACTTTGCAAAAACAAGTAGTTTTCCCTCTTTGAGCAGATGGGAGACAATGAATTTTAGCAGCGAAAGTCCATTAGCTGACAAATTTCTATTGGATTACGATATAACTCAATTTGATGAAAAACAAGATGTAATTCAGCAAAAAGGTTACTAAATCTTAGAGAAACTTGAGCTATCTAGAGCTAAAAAAGGGAAATAATGACCACTAAAAACAAACGTCTTTCCTATGCAAAAGCCATTAATGAGGCAATGCTTCAGGCAATGGAGATAGATGAGAATGTTATGGTTATAGGGCAACTCGTAGATTACAGTCCTGGTGTCTTCGGAACGACTGTTGGGTTGTTGGAAAAGTTTGGACCAGCACGCGTCCGTGATTTTCCCGTCGCTGAGGCTCTAATGACGTCGGCGGCTATTGGAGCAGCTATTGCGGGTAAGCGACCAGTACTAGTCCATCATCGGCTCGATTTCACGCTGTATTCGCTCGATGCAATAGCAAACTGGCTCTCCCTCTGGCGGTTCAAATCAAACAACGAATCATGGGCGCCAATAGTAATCAGAGCGATTGTCGGGAAAGGTTGGGGGCAAGGTCCCCAGCATTCAAAAAGCCTGCACTCATGGTTTGCACATTTACCAGGATTAAAAGTTGCAATACCTGCGACTGCATTCGATGCAAAAGGTCTGCTATTAGAGAGCATTTTCGGAGAAGACCCCGCCATTATTATTGAACATCGCTCATTGTTTGAGCTTGAGGATGTCGTTCCTGTTTCCCCATACAGAGTTCGCTATGGGCAGGCGATTGTTAGGAAAACTGGAACAGATGTTACCTTGGTCGCTATCGGGTACATGGTCTTAGATGCGTTAAGAGCAGCATCAAAGCTCGAAGCGCAAGGTGTTGGTGTTGAGGTTATTGATCCACGTACGCTGACCCCGCTTGATCGTGATACGATATGCAGTTCCGTTCATAAAACAGGTCGGTTAGTCGTAGTTGACCCGGGCTGGTATTCTTTTGGGGCGGCCGCTGAAATAATCTCATCTGTATGTGAAAAAATAGGAAACACAATGAAAGCGAACCCGATTCGCGTGACACTTCCCGATAGCCATACGCCAATGAGCATGACTCTTGAAAAAGCGTACTACCCTGGACATGAGGATATTATGCAAGCTATTCAGAAATCTATTGCCAGTACCTAGCCCCGATAAACAGGATAAGTAAGTTTACGAAATTATTTCTGCCAGAAAAGCGCAGAAAATAATTTCTAACTTACTAATTTAGCGAATAGCGAAACATATCTAAGACAACATGAAACGTAACTTTTTCTTGGGCGGTGAGGGCAAACTTGCCCCCGGTAATGCGGTGGCGGGTCTGATCGTTTTGGAGGATGGACGATATCTATGTCAACTACGTAGCCAGAAATCGGGCATCTTCTACCCAGACCACTGGGGTCTCTTCGGTGGCGCGGTGGAACCGGGGGAGAGTGCCGAAGCCGGGCTGAAACGCGAGGTGCAGGAAGAACTGGCGCTTGAGATTGATAGCGCGGAGTACTTCACAGAGTTTACCTTCGACTTCAGCTTCCGCGGACTGGGTCATGTTTGGCGGCGTTATTACCTCGTGATGTTGGACAGCAATGAACTAAACCGACTGCAGTTGGGTGAAGGAAGGGCATTGAGGGTATTTACTGCTCGTGAACTATTGAGACAACCGCGTGTTGTG
>MHYI01000202.1:2476-5865 GCA_001828295.1 Planctomycetes bacterium RBG_16_41_13
ATAAATTTAGGCACAGCCGAACATACATTACCACCTTTAAAGACGGTGGAATTTTAAGTCAAACAAAAAAAGACACTATATGAAATTATCTGATTATGTTGCTTTGTTCCTCAAAAGCAAAGATGTAAAAACTGTTTTTGCTATTACAGGAGGAGCTTCAATTCATTTCATCCATTCAATAACAGAAACACCCGGGATCGATTTAGTTTGTCCACTTCATGAACAAGCGGGGGCTATGGCAGCTGATGGTTATTCGAGAATGTCAGGAAAAATGGGCGCTGCAATTGCTACCAGCGGTCCAGGCGCTACAAATTTGCTAACAGGCATTTGTGGGGCATATTATGATTCAGTGCCAGTGTGGTACATTACCGGTCAGGTTGCAACCTTCAGGATGAGTGGTGATACCGGGGTCAGGCAAATCGGGTTTCAAGAAACAGATATCATTGATATTTGTAAGAGCGTTACAAATTATGCAGTACAAATTTCTAATGCGAACGATATCAGATATGAATTAGAAAAGGCCTACTACTTAGCCAATTATGGAAGGCCCGGGCCAGTGCTAATAGACATCCCTGACAATATAGGGCGTGAAGAAATAGATACTGAAAAAATAAGAGGGTTTCAACCTCCTATGTCTGAATTGGTACCGAGAGATTTTTCGGTTGATAAAATAAACGAATGTTTGCGATTAATTAAGAATGCAAAAAGACCGATTCTTATCCTCGGATGGGGTATTCATCTTTCCAACGCCTATAAGGAAATTAATATATTTATTAAAAAACTTGGATTCCCGGTTGCACCAACATGGGCAATAGCTCATATCCTTCCATCTGATCATCCACTATATATTGGTACATTTGGAACACATGGCACCAGGTATGCAAATTTTGCTGTGCAAAATTCTGATCTTGTTTTAGCGATAGGTACTCGTTTAGACACAAAAGCGACCGGAAGCCCCATTACTACTTTTGCCAGAGCTGCAAAAAAAATTGTTGTTGATATCGATTCAAAAGAATTAAAGAAGTTTAATAAATTTGGATTAACCATTGATTTATTAATCCAGTCAGATGCCAAATTGTTTTTACACGCAATCAATAAACATAAAATACAAACTGATAAAGTTTCAATATCAAAGTGGATTGATCAGATTAACGAATGGAAAAATAAATATCAAATTTGTCCGCCAGAATATTACAAGGAAAAAGGAGTAAATCCATATGTTTTCGTTAAAACATTGTCGTCAGAACTTACAGCAAACCAAACTATTTTTGTTGATACAGGGTGTACGGTAGCTTGGATCATGCAGGCTTTTGAGTTTAAAGCAAACCAACGCCTTTTTCACGATTTCAATAATACCGCGATGGGCTGGGCTCTGCCAGCAAGTATTGGGGCTTGTTTTTCAACCAATAAAAAGCCCATCATTGCTGTTATTGGTGACGGATCGTTAATGATGAATATTCAGGAACTTGCAACTATTACAAAACATAAACTTCCCATTAAGATATTTCTATTAAATAATAGAGGATATAGCATGGTAAAACAAACTCAAGAGCAATGGCTAAATTCTAAGTACTATGCCACAAGCGTTACAGGAGGACTCCCTGATCTAAATTTTGTTAACATTTCCCAAGCTTTTGGAATTCTCACAAAAAAGGTGACAACAAACAATGAACTCAAAAAAGTTATTCGGGAAGTATTAGAATTACCTGGCCCAGTCTTTTGCAATGTAGAAATAAGTCCAAAACACCGTGTCATTCCTCAGGTAAAATTTGGAAAACCGAATGAGGACCCAGAACCGTTTTTACCTAGAGATGAATTCTTTAAAAATATGATAATTGAGCCGTTAGAGTGAAAAATTAGTTTTCATAACCAATTTATGAATCAAAAATCAAAACTTAATCCTGCAAAAGACTTAAAACGTAGGATTATTTTGTCGGCATCAAGCGATATTGGAACAGCCCTGGCACAATCTTGGCTTGAGCAAGGCTTTGAGGTATTAGGAACTTTCAGAACGCACAGTATTAATTGCGACAAGTTGGAACATGCTGGTGCTAAACTCATTCACTGCGATTTAAATGACAAAATCTCTTTGAATTCTGCTATCAAAGAATTATCATCATTTGGACGATGGGATATTTTAACTATCGCCGTTGGAGCATTAGAGCCCATTGGAAAGTTTTTGGAAACAGACTTCGATCATTGGGAAAATTCAATTAGCATCAATTTTATTTCCCAATTGCGATTCATCCATGGCTTACTACCTTACCGTAGGCAAGGTAGTAAGCTTATGCCACTTGTTTTATTTTTCGCTGGTGGAGGTACTAATAATGCAACGATTAATTACTCAGCTTATACTATTTCAAAAATAGCTAGTATCAAAATATGCGAGTTACTTGATGCAGAAATACCTGATACCAGGTTTGTCATTCTCGGACCGGGTGTGGTGAGAACGAAAATACATGAAGCGACATTAAACTCACCAGAGAAAGCGGGATCGAATTATAAAAAAACTCTTGAAATCTTGTCCGGGGATAAGTGTTATCCCATGTCTAAAGTAGTTGATTGTTGTAACTGGCTAATTACTGGAGACAGAAATATTATAAGTGGTAGAAATTTCAGTGCTGTGAATGATAAATGGGGGTATCGTGAATTAGAAAATCTATTAGCTTCAGATCAAAATATTTATAAATTAAGAAGATTTGGTAATGACCTACTACATTAATATTAAAAATCAATTCATTTTATTCTTCTCAAGACGATACAAAGAGAAAAGGAGTATATATGGCAAATAAGGTTGATATTAAATCAGCAAAAGAATGTTATCAGGAAGGCACTGACTATCAGTTTGAAACCCCCGAGGCAGCGTTGGGCCCCTGGACATCATACAGTATCTTACACGATCCAAAACACATGTGTTTTGTCCTCTCTCGTTATAAATTTTGCGCAAAAATGCTTGAAGGCAAAAAAACAATAATGGAGATTGGCGTTGGGGACGGATTTGGGCTTCCAATAATAGCCCAGACGGCGGAAAAAGTATTTGCAGTTGATTGGGATGAAAGATTGCTTGATGGTAACAAGAGAAGATTATCGCATTTAAAAAATGTAGAGTATATTCATGTAGACCTGAACGAAGGATATCCCGACATTGAGGTTGACGGAGCTTTTTCTATAGACGTAATCGAGCACCTGGAGCCAGAAAAAGAGACAGTCTTTATGGATAACATTGTGAAATGCATAAAACCAAATGGTGTATTGATTACCGGCACACCCAACATTACGGCTTCGCAATACGCAACACCTCGAAGCAAGGCTCAACATATTAACTTAAAGAGTTGGCAAACACTCCGTGAATTAACGGAGCGCTATTTTGAAAATGTGTTCATGTTTGG
>MHYI01000202.1:5919-7721 GCA_001828295.1 Planctomycetes bacterium RBG_16_41_13
GTCATTAGGTGTCGGAGTCCGACGGGAATTTTAAAATCATTGATGAAAGTATCAGACTACATATCGAAGCTTCTATCTAAACAAAAGTGGTTGGAATATTTGGAAGAAAGGTAAAGGCAAAGGCTATGGGCAAAGGGCGAATGGCAGAGAGCTAAGGGCAGAAGATAATTTCTGGAGGATAGAAATTATGGGAGTTATTATAAATCGTATAAAACTTGTTGGTTCAAAAGGTGAAAAAAAGGTAGATGCATTGTTTGACAGTGGGGCAAGTTTTTCTTTTATCAATAAAGAATTGGCAATCAAATTGGGTTCGATAGATTCATTGCCTCATCCAAAAGAATTTGAAACGGCAGAAGAAGGCAGAAAAATTGTTGTTAAAGAGGCTGTAAGATTAGATTTCCATATAGATGGCATAGAACTGTCCGATGAATTTTTTATTGCTGATAATTTGTCCGAAGAAGTTATTATAGGCGCTGTAACTATGCAGAAGTGGCGTTTAAAACTTGATTTTGAACACGATGAAGTAATAGTAGGCCAAAAAGTAACAAGACTCATGCTGAAATGAAAGAATCCTATAGTGCTTTTGATGATGAATAAAATACCAGAGTTGCAATCAGCCCATGCCATTCTTCTAAATGTTGGAAACTACATCTTGCAACTCCGGGACAATAAACCCACGATTGCAGCGTCGGGTCAGTGGTCATTGTTCGGTGGTATGAGATCAAAAGATGAAACTCCTTTGGATGCCATAAAAAGGGAAATATTTGAGGAACTTTCTGCTGAACCCGCTGTATTTAAATACTTGTGGTTTACTGATTACTATGCTGATTTCGAGAAGACTATCATAAGAACGTGGTTTTTTGTATCCGATTTCAGCAACGTATGGTCAAGGCATAAGCTTACAGAAGGGCGGGATGTGGGAATTTTTAATTTTGAACAGTTAGCCGGATTAGTCATGCCTCCGGTCATGCGAGAAACAATAGAAAAATATCATAAATCGGCTAAAGGCAAAAGGCGTAAAGGAAAAATAATGGCGAAAGGCGGATTTAAAGAACTTAAAGTTTGGCAGAAGTCAAAAGAGTTTGCTGTCAATATATACAAAATAACCAGCGCTGGCAGTTTCGAAAATGATTTTAGTTTAAGGGATCAGATTAGACGTTGT
Source organism: Planctomycetes bacterium RBG_16_41_13 (assembly GCA_001828295.1). The sequence continues at coordinate 7,082 of MHYI01000202.1, forward strand.
CTAACATTAAAGCTGTTTTTATAGATCGTGATGGAACTATAAGCGCCGATAAAGGCTATGTTTTCAGAATTGAAGATTTTGAACTGCTCCCAAGTTCGCTTGAAGCCCTTAAATTGCTTACCCAACACAAGATAAAAATTTACATAATCACGAACCAGGCAGGTATCGCAAAAGGATATTACACTGAAAAAGATTTCCATTCACTCACCAACTACATGCTCAAACACTTTCAAAATGATGGCATAAAAGTGGAAAAAATCTTGTATTGCCCCCATCACCTGTCTTTATGCCCAGATGTTCCTTTTCTTAAAGGCTCCTTTTTGGGGGCAAAATGGGCATTTTAAGCCCTGAAATAGGCCATTTTTCACACATAAAGCACATTATTTCAAAGGGTTGACTTGGTTTGTCTTGGTCCGACCCCCGACCGCAAACGAATTTAATTAAAACCCGGCAGATGAAATATTCAACTCATCTCATCAACAGAATTGGACTTCGGAACATAGGTTCTTCATGCCTTGTGACCATCGCTATTACAACAGGGAATCGCGAATCTCGAAACGTATCCAATGCAAGTTTTTATTGACTTCCCTCTATTGAACAATATAGAATCCATACGTTCAATGTTTGAACGAGTCTCAAA
>MHYI01000203.1:0-1549 GCA_001828295.1 Planctomycetes bacterium RBG_16_41_13
CCAATGCCAGTTGAGCAAAAAAACAAACATTTACCGGGGATTTCCCCTTTATCCGTACATTTCCAAGGCTAAAACACGTAACAAGATGGAACGTAAATTTTTCTAAACAACAAATAGCGATCAGAACCATTTTGTTTTATAACGTTATGATATGTTACTGGTTAGCAATAACAGCCGGTCTGTTTGAAGAGGGTTGACTTGTCGTGGAAAAAAGGATTGCAGGGATGGATTGCGGACGGTAAAAAAATTATAACGTTAACTGAATATTTTAGCATTCCATGCATGGCGAGTTGCAGAAAAGGTGTTCTTTCTATTGAAGAAGTGTCCCATGAGACATTTTGTGTCATGGGGCACTTTGTCTCATGAGACATTTATTCAGTATTTATAAATCTATTCCATCAAAAAATCAGATGACATTGCAGCAATTATTTTACACAATCAACATGTTTTTTAATGATTGTTTTCCCCCATCAACTCCGCCGCAGCACTGTTTGCTATAATATAGAACATTGTATTATGTAACAGTCAATAAAATGGCATGTTACAATCAATATAAGCAGAACATGAAACCAAAAGTAACAAAACAGTAATTGCTCGTTTTTACAGTGTACAAACACAACGCAAAAGGCATTATTTTGGCAAATAATGGAATTCTTGCACCAAATGGCACTCGATTTGTATATGAAGCGTAACGATTGCATTGCACCATATTTGTGAGGAATGTAAGGGAAAAGTGAAGGGAGCAGGCTCAGGGATGTAACCGGATGTTTTGCTTCAGACGGAAATGGCGTAGATGAAATACGGAAAACCTTTTGTAATGTACAAAATATATGAAAAACATGATAAGTCAATTTAAAAATATTTTCCACAAAATAAAAGCGTTTTACGATATGTACTATTTACTAGCTTTGTTGTATTTTGCTTTAAGCTGGTTATTCGGTTTAAAGCCTGCGTATTGTTTCGCGTTATTTCTTACAGTTCTCATTATTTTAGAAGTGCTTTTATACGGTAGTTATTTAAGATTAAAGCGTGATTTCATTGATAGACTTTTCATACTTAGTATAATTTTTGTGCCTCTTATATTCACGCAATATTTGTTTTTATACCATCGTACTTCGGGTGATAATAATTTCTGGACATACTATAAATACTATGTCCCTCATTTTTTTAATGCTGACGGGTTTCAATGGATGCCAATATTTTACTTGATAACTATCGGTGTGTTTGCTTATCTTATAGAAAAATTCAGGGAAAACTTAAGACGTCAGATTCAGTGGTTAACACGTTTCGCACCAGCAGTTGTCGCTATCATTTTCATTATAATGTCTTGTTCCTGTTATTGGCTGATTTATCTTCAAGAAAAAAGAACGCCTGACTTTTCTATGTATGAATTTGGGTCACCAGGTGATTTAGAAAAACTTTGTGACCTGGTTAATTGCAAGAAGAATAGAATTCCTTCTCCTAGTTTAGAGAACCTTAACAATTTTTTATGTACTCCGGATTTCTATGAGAGTGTGAAAGATGACAAGCCTGGATTTGTGTTTTCTGA
>MHYI01000203.1:1570-4221 GCA_001828295.1 Planctomycetes bacterium RBG_16_41_13
CCTGATAAAGTAACGATTATAAATAAGAAACTTAACCGATTAATTTTAGAAGAGGCATACCATAACAATACGCCACAAAGCTTAAGTTCTGATTGTTTTGTAAAAAATGCGGTTTGGTTATTTTGCATGATATTTTTTGGGTTTTGTCCTGTGTTTTGTTTCATTCCAGTTATAGTAATTATTTCTAAAATAACCACTGCGGAAAAAACGAATCAGGCCGCAAATCTTAAAAGTTGTTTTTTTAAATTTTACAAAATATTTTTTATAGAAACCCCTGTTACAATCTCGTGTGGATGCTTTTTTTTGATTCTCGGGATAGCGTCGGTTTTGACTAATGTTCCGCCTGCTATTTCAAAAGAAGTAGAAATTACCATGTGGCAATTGGGGTTTGAGCTATCGAAATTATTTACCCCAATTATTTTACTTATAACCCCATTATCAGTTGCGATTAGAGATTTTGATAGACTTTTTGTGTCTGATTACCACAGAAGGGTGTGCAGTATAATTGCAACAATGCGTAAGCACAAAATTTTACTAGGTTATGGATATTTAGGAAGGGAAGTACTCGCTGAACTTAAAGAGAGAAGAATCGTAGACCACCATAATGTTTTGGACATAATAACGCCAACACTTCAGGAAAGAAAATTTTATAAAGACTTATTAATAGTTGACAAAGACCGCAATGTCTTTAACTACGTTTTTGACGATCCAATTTATGGCACAATTGGGATAATAGAACCTGCACCTGATGGACAGAGCGATTCTTCCGCGCTAATTATCGGTATTGTAGGTGACCATGGAATGACCACCTTGGAGAGGGCAAGCATTAACGGAGTAAGTTTGTTTATTTCCGCAATACCCGATTATGATGCAACTAACACATTAATAAAAGTTTTATCTGATAAAAAATATAAATGCAGTTGTATCGTAACTATTCAGGACGACCATCAATTTAAATTACAGCTACCGTATATTTACAAAAAAGCCGCCGATTCAAAGTCGATGATATTATTGTATCCATCTTATTTGGAAGGCGTCGAATTAGGTAGAACAGTTCTTTTAGCCGCGAAAAAATGGCAGGAAAACGAAAGTTTGGAAAAACCACTTCCCAAGATCATGATTTGTGGGAGTGGGAAGCAAATTTATTATATCATTCAAACATATCTGTTTGGACTACAGCAGTTATCAAGCAAAAGTATTAAAGAATTAGGTCCGTTGAATATTAGTATTTTAAGTGATGAGAAATTTTACGTTGAAAATATTAATGTAGGGGAACGTTGTCTTAATTCAACTGCAATAAAGTGCGGCACCTTAAACGAAAGTTTTGTCTTGCCAGATGGTTCGAAAGTGCCGCTTGAGCTGGAATTTTACAATAGTGATCCTAGGGACAAAAAGAACATTGATAGCATACTTCGCGGAAACACAGAACTTCGCCCAGACATTATTGTGATTAGTCATAAAAAAGCATGGGATGTTCTAAGGATATTGCACTCGTGGAATGATGTACTTTGTTCAATGGAGGAAGTCTACAAACCACCGATACTCGTTGGTAATAAAGGAGAAGACGCAAGAGTAATAGACTGTTTAAAGAACTATGCGAAAAAAAGAAACATTAACGATACTTCTTTCCCTATACAAGATCATGATGCAAGCGTGGGAATATATCGTGATGCCAGGGGTTTAATCGCTAGTATAGCCGAATCATTAACTGGTGAACAAGATCGTAATAGAGCACCGGCTAAAGATATAAATTCACTGAGTCTTCATTATTATGCTAGTATCCAAGATGATCCCTTGTCGTATTTATGCAATAAATTATCTGGACTCGTAAAAGATCCTGCTGATGTGATCACAGCCAGGAAACTCACATTCACTAACACTCGCGTGTATAATTGTCCAGGGTATTCTAATTGGGATAAGCAACGGAACTATAGGTTTATCCTTGAAAGCGATGTAGTTATAAAAGAATTACTGGAAGATAGAAAAGAACCTAATGAAAACGTTATTTGTAAGGGCTTAATAATGACAAAGTGTAGGAAAAAAACCGTAGAAGGGCTGATTGGTAAAGAGCGCAACTGTTTTAATCAATACTGCGATCTTCGCGAATTGTGTGATGACACCATAAATTTGCATATATCTACATCAAATGGTTCAGAAAGTACTGCGATTGCAAGGCTCTCAGTGTGCTCGGATTTTTACAACGATCCTGGAAGTGTTGCCAATACACTAAATAGCCTTATGCTTGCAATTGCAAAACCTAGCGAAACGCCAAAAATGACCGGGGCAGTCATTAACTTAACAGGTATCAGATCATATTATTGTACTGATCCAAGAACGAGCAGAATTGAACTTTATGGCAATGAAAAAAAGATTAATAATGACGAATATGTCCAGTGGAAAAAAAAATTTGACAGCTCTAATATTAGTTACGTTTCAATCAGCCCAGTAACTAATAAAAAAGCATGGTTTAAATATGGAAAGAAATTATTATCCTTTTTAAACAATACACTACCTAACGGTGCGTCATATACCTTAGAACCAACGGATACTAATAATCATATTGAAATTACTAAAAGGACTCATGAATGTAAGTGTCCTAAAACGTGTAATATGGCAAAACGCAAGGAACACGTAAAGAGGCTATGTCCTTA
>MHYI01000203.1:4234-5045 GCA_001828295.1 Planctomycetes bacterium RBG_16_41_13
AAGCGCTATTAACCCAATAAACAGTTGGGTTCAGGCAACAACCCTGAACCCACACGTAGGGCAAGGCTTCAGCCTTGCCTCTGGAACGGGTGATTGGGAGCAAGCCCGCGTGTATTCAGGCAAAACCACGCCGTATGGGCGAGGTTTCCTCTATATGTGTTAAGTTAACCGATTCTTATGTGGCACGAACCAGCAATGTTTATCCGCGCCTTGTGACCAACAACGGTACGAAGACATGGCAGTCCACTGTCCCCCGCCAGCGGGGGGGGCAAGGTGATGGCGCGACACAAGTAAAAATTTTTGCATGTTTCCTACCTGGCAATCTATCCTATTTGTTTAGACAATAGCGCACTGTGCAATAATTGGTGAACCAACCGTAGCATTCAAGGTGAAAATTGGTATTCATAGAAAAGGGGTTGTTGAAGCGGTGAACGAGTTCAATTCCACCCCCTGCGCCCCCGCCTGCGGGGGACACGTTGGACGTCACACGAATAATGGTTTAACGTGTGATTATTAATTTCTAAATGTAACGCCTAACCCGCTGCTTACAGTGATCGCTACATTGAATTGTTTGTATTAATCTATTTGGTTTATTTATATGTTAGGAGACACGATGAACACTTTTCGTCAACAGTATTTTTTCCCGGTTTTGACAGCCACAATGCTCACCTTTTTTGCTGGCAATCAGTTCTTTGGTCCAAACGCTATCGCTGGCGTCGTTACGGTGTGTAAGCAGTACGACACCGTAACCATTTCGCCAAAGACTCATAAGTATATACCTGAATTCCACCCTGTTTTTATACACTAGGTT
>MHYI01000204.1:0-360 GCA_001828295.1 Planctomycetes bacterium RBG_16_41_13
GTACGTCCGGTACTGTTGGAAATAAAAGGAGTTGTCACCCCTTATTATTCACCGATTGCAACTGAAATCCCAGAAAACTATAAAGACGAGGACGGGCGTTGGACAGGATTTTCAGCGCGTGCGCGTGTCATTTTGTACAATACCGATTTAGTTAGTATGGATGAAAAACCTCTTTCAATATTTGACCTGGTAAAACCAAAATGGAGGAACCAGGTTGCCATTGCCAATCCGCTGTTTGGAACATCGGCAATACACATGGCGGCATTATTTATTGTGTTGGGTGATGAAGAAGCAAAAAAATTTCTCAATGATTTAAAGCATAACGGGGTAAAGATTGTTTCCTCGAATGGAGAAGTGAAG
>MHYI01000204.1:502-3375 GCA_001828295.1 Planctomycetes bacterium RBG_16_41_13
GTCTTATAAAAAACAGCCCCAACCAGGAGAATGGGAAAAAATTAATCGATTATCTGCTGAGTCGTGAAGTTGAAAAAAAACTGGCATGGGATCTGTGCGCACAGATGCCCCTGAGATATGACGTGGAAACCCCGGCACATGTCTTATCCATTAATGCGATAACGGGTATGAACGTAGATTACCATAATGTTGCAAAAAAAATGGAAGAGATCAACGGATTTATTAAACAATGGGCGGGGTTTTAATGCAGAAAAATTTGACACTCATCTTTTTCTTTGCCCTGTTTTCCTGCATCGCGTTGTTTCCCATTGCATGGATGTTTGGAGGCTCTTTGTACGAAGGCGGGAGTCTTTCGTTTGTGTATTACTATGATATCTTTTTAACGAAAAAATATGCGGGTATTATCTGCCGCAGTTTGATATTGGCCTCTGTTACCACTATCTTTGCGGCTTTGATAGGGGTGCCTGCCGGATTCTTTCTGGCAAAGACCAATTTCTTTCTGAAAAATTTCTTTAAACTGTGCTTTTTCATTCCGCTTATCATTCCTTCCTATACAATAGGGATTGCGTGGACGAATGTTTTGGGAAAGGCAGGATTTTTAAACCAATTTCTTTCTCACTATTTCTTTTTCTCTCCGCAGTCTATTTACGCCTTTATCTACAGCATATACGGCGCATCGTTTATTTTGTCCATGAACCTTTTCCCTTTAATTATGATTATGACCGAGTATGCATTGAAAAATGTTCCTTCCTCTCTTGAAGAAAGCGGCCTCATTTCCGGCAGTTTTTTTCAGGTTATGAAAGGTATTACCTTGCCGTTAATTTCACCGGTCATTTTTTCCGGCATGATGATTGTCTTTGTATTTTCGCTTTCCGAATTCGGGGTTCCTTCGTTTCTGCAACTTAACGTACTTACTACCCAAATCTTTACCCAGTTCAGTGCGTTTTATAATGAAAAGGCGGCAACAGCCCTTGCGTTTCCACTTATCATGATTACCATTATTATTTTTGTGTCAGAACAATGTAAAATGCGGGGCAAGTCCTTTGAAATATTGGGGAAAAGCGGCTCACAGGCTTTCATGGAATATCATTTTGCATGGCTAAGGATTTCTGGATTGGTCTTTTGCACCATTCTTTTTCTGATAACTATAATTCTGCCATTTTGTTCGCTTCTCTTTAGTGTGCATGCACTCAAAGTATATCGTGATGCCTTTGCATTGGCGAAAAATGGTATTGTAAACAGCGTAGTGTTCGGCGGTATTGGCGCTTCAATTCTCACCGTAGTAGGTTTTTTTCTTGGATATGCAACGGAAAAAACCAGATGGAGGTTGAAAGAAGGGTTATCTTCTTTTGTCTGGATATTCTTTGCCGTCCCTGCAACGGTGGCCGGAATAGGGCTTATTAAATTATGGAACAGGCCTCATGGCGCTTTCCAGTTCATTTACGGCACGCTCGGGATTATACTTATCGGCTATATTATTCGGTTTGCACCTCTCTCGAGCCGGATTATGGCAAATTTCTTTAGACAAATGCCGCAATCAATGGAGGAGGCGGGGGCTGTCACTGGCGCTTCGTGGTTTCGGATTACAGGGAATATTTTGGCCCCATTGCAGAAAAACGGTATTATTGCCACCTGGATTATTTCCTTTATATTTTGTATTGGTGAATTAGGCACTACGTTATTGGTATATCCTCCGGGACATGAAACCCTTCCTATTGCGTTATTTACCGTTATGGCGAACAGTCCTGAAAATATTGTTTCTGCGCTTACGTTACTGTTAATCGGGATGACGCTGCTCCCTGTAGGTATATTTTTTCTTATCTCAAAATATGCATTTGCGAGAAAAACCACACCATGAAAAGTCTTCAGGTCAATCAACTGGTTAAAACATTTGATAAAAAAGAAATAGTAAAAGGCATTTCTTTTGATGTTGAAAAGGGACAGCTTCTGACGCTCCTTGGCCAGTCCGGGTGCGGAAAAACAACAACATTGAGGATGATTGCGGGCATTGAGATACCTGATCGTGGGGAGATTTTTATTGAGGAGAAACTGGCAAGCATAGATAAGAAAATATGCATTTCCCAAAAAGAGCGAAATATCGGTATGGTTTTTCAGGATCTGGCGCTCTGGCCCCATATGACGGTGTATGAAAATATAGAATTTGGTCTGAAGACAAAAGACATCGGAAGAGATGAACGGCGAAAAAAAATAGATGAAGTTTTGCAGTGTATCAATATGCAGAAATATGCCAGGGTATATCCTCAGACTCTTTCCGGCGGACAAAAACAGCTTGTGGCAATAGCCCGTTCTATTGTAACCCGTCCGCGGCTTTTGCTCATGGACGAACCGTTGTCAAATATTGATGTGAAACTAAGGCAGGATATAAGGCAGGAAATAAAACGGATACAGCAGGAAACAAATATTACTACACTTTATGTAACCCATGACCAGGAAGACGCTTTTTTCCTGTCGAATAGAATAGCCGTCATAAACGAAGGGAAAATAGAGCAAATTGGCAGTCCGGAAGAAATCTATTTCTCTCCGCAATCTCTTTTTGTTGCGCAGTTTGTGGGAGAATCAAATTGTATCGATGTGAAGATTACCGGGAAAGACAGATTATTAACCCCATGGGGAGAATTAGTGCATCCGACTAACAAGCTTACCACTGGAACAGCAAAAATCTTCTTCAGGCCGCATCAGGTAAAAATAGATCAAGGTGGGCGCTGCGAAGGGAAAATTGTAAAACGTGACTTTATTGGTGAATGGTTCAGATATCATGTTTCAAGTTCGGGAGTGGAAATTGTCTTGTATGATGAAAATAACTACGACGTTGGAAAGTATGTAAAGTTTTCTATAAAGAAAATGGTAACACT
>MHYI01000204.1:3414-5574 GCA_001828295.1 Planctomycetes bacterium RBG_16_41_13
TATGTAAAGTTTTCTATAAAGAAAATGGTAACACTTTAGTCTTTTGGAAAACATATTACCAATAAGGGGTGTTGCAGCTTGCAAGTGGAGCGACATTTCCCAACCTTACTAAAGAAACAATTTTCTCATTTAAAATACCTTATCCAGATGATAGAGAACGCGTTGTAGATATAATTCAGAAATACGATATGCTCGCAAACATCAACCGTCGGCGTATACAGCTTTTGGAAGAAGCGGCGCGGCTTCTTTTTCGCGAGTGGTTTGTCTATTTCCGCTTTCCGGAGCATGAAAAAACCAAGATTGTTGATGGTGTGCCGGAGGGGTGGAGAAAAGAGAAGCTCAGTAAAATTGGGTATTTAAACTATGGTAAGTCTTTAGTGGAAGAAGCAAGGGAAGAAGGCGATGTTAAAGTATATGGGTCAAGCGGTGTTGTCGGTGTTCATAGCAAATATTTAGTAGAAGGTCCGGGCATTATTGTTGGTAGAAAAGGTAATGTAGGCGCAATACATTGGGTTAATGATAGTTATTGGCCGATTGATACTGTTTATTATATTAAAAGGGAACAATCAAATTTATTTTTGTATTTGTCCTTAAGAACAATTGGTTTTATTAACACCGATGCTTCTGTTCCTGGGTTAAACCGGGATTATGCTCACAACAAAACGATACTTGTTCCAACAAAAGATTTGTTAGACAAATTCCTAAATCAAGTCAACGATATTTACAACATGGTTAAGATTTTAACTAATCAAAACCAAAAACTCGCTCAAGTGCGGAATTTACTTTTGCCCCGGCTTATGAATGGAACCATAACGACATGAAATATCAAAAAAAGTTTCAAGAATTAGATCAAGCAAGTATTCTCTTAAACCTTTTGAATCTAAGGGATGGTAAATGTATAGAAGTTTCTGAAATCAAAGAGACACCGGATTTTATTTTAAATGATCAATCTGGACTCGAAGTCACACAAGTTATTAATAGAAACTTAAAACATAGCAACTCGTTTAATGATGAATTGCGAACAGCAATAGAGAAAGCACTATATAGCGAAAAGTTATCGGAATCTTACCAGGTAGATATTTATATTGCTGACCGTAAAATCTTTTTTTCTAAAAATCGCCAAGAAACTATTATTAAATGCATAATTAACTCAGTTAAAGGTCAACAAATAAATTTGAGTAAATGCGGCATAGAAGAAATTAACAAAAAAACCATAAGCTCCAATTATAATAGTCAGAGATATCTTGTGGATCTTTTTGAAAAGAACCCTGATAAAAAAAGCAGGTTGGTAGCCCGTGGTATTAAAGCATTTTACTATATTAAAAAACCAGGACCATTGACACAAGACATTCAAAGCGCAATTAAAGAAAAAGTTAAAAAATACTTAAAAATGAACTTATCATTTAAGAGGTTGCTTGTATATATTCCCAATGAAGCGGATTATTTACTAAGTTCCACGGAAATATTCAGAGAAGGATGTGAAGCGATAAATAATACATGGAAAGATGTATTTGAAGAGACATATTGTGCCGTTAGCATGTATGATATTGAGTACGGAGATCATGCCTCAAAACGAGACGAATATGTTATTTACGATTTTCAAAATAAAAATATATATGTGATGAATAATGAAAAAAGACAATTACTAAAATAATTATGATTTATTTAAACGAAGACACTTTAGTCCAGCAGACAACCGCCTATTACTTGAGTGATAATCTTGGCTGGGATTTATTATTGCCGCGGCTGATGAGCGGCAAGATTGACCCCGTCAAATTATCTAACAGGGTTGAGGTGTAACTTATGAAAAAAAATAAACAGATTGTTCCACAAAACAGTTTCACTGAATTTTTGCTTTATACCACGCCTAATGGCAAGGTGAAAGTAGAGATATATTTACACAATGAAAATGTCTGGTTGACACAGGCAAAGATTGCTGAACTTTTTGATGTGGATCGGTCCGTTATTACGAAACACCTTAAAAACATTTTTGAAAGCAGAGAGTTACAGGAAGATTCAGTATGTGCAAATTTTGCACATACTGCCGCTGACGGCAAGAGCTATCAGACAAAGTTTTATAATCTCGATGCTATCATTTCTGTCGGCTATCGGGTAAATTCGCAGAGAGCAACCCATTTCCGTATATGGGCGACACAGGTG
>MHYI01000204.1:5608-6329 GCA_001828295.1 Planctomycetes bacterium RBG_16_41_13
ATGATGAGCGGCTTAAAAATCCCAATAACATCTTTGGGCAGGACTACTTTGAAGAACAACTGGCTCGCATCAGAGATATCCGCAGCAGCGAACGAAGGTTCTATCAAAAGATTACTGATATTTACTCACAATGCAGCGCTGATTACAATCCGAACACAGAAATCACCAAGCAATTCTTTGCCATAGTCCAAAATAAACTGCACTTTGCCATAAGCGGGCAGACGGCTGCGGAAATCATTGCTCAAAGAGCTGACAGCAAAAAACCATATATGGGTTTAACCAGTTGGAAAAACAGCCCCAAAGGTGCAATCCGCAAAACCGATGTCAGTGTTGCAAAAAATTATCTTGATGAAAAAGAATTGAACCTGCTAAACCGGATTGTCACCATGTACCTTGATTATGCGGAAATGCAGGCACAAAAAGGGATTGTAATGTACATGAAAGACTGGGTAAACAAACTGGATGCTTTTTTGCAGTTTAATGAAGAGGATATTTTGAAAGACAGCGGCAAGGTCAGCCATGAGGTTGCCGTGGCATTGGCGGAAAGCGAATATGAAAAATACAGGATTGTTCAGGACAGGCTGTTTGAATCTGACTTTGACCGTGAAGTCAAAATATTATTAGAGTCTAAAAAATCTAAAAAGAAAAAGCCATGACTTATCTTAACGAAGATACTTTAGTGCAGCAAACAACAGCAGATTACCTGCATGACCAGCTCGGC
>MHYI01000204.1:6385-7105 GCA_001828295.1 Planctomycetes bacterium RBG_16_41_13
CAGAAATTCAGACAGGGAGGTTGTGCTCACGCGCTACTTACGGCAGGCGCTCAAAAAGCTTAATCCCAATCTTCCTGAGACCGCTTATGACGAAGCTGTGCGTCAGGTGAAGGATTATTCCCAGAGCCAGTCCTTGCTTGCCAATAATCTTGATAAATACAAAGTATATAAAAAGACCGATGCTGTTTTTTATCATGTCTATCGGGCATATCCGAAAGTACCATCGCCGTATTATGCTACTGCGAGGAATTGATTTGGGAATTATAATGTGAATTTGTAGTGGCAAAACCTCTTCAGGCTATACGAGATTATCTATTTTAGCAGATTCCAGTGCCATAAGTCCTTTCAAGAAGATAGGATTTGACAAACCTTTCTGGTATTTGGTATGGCGTATTTACAGGTTCTAAAATCCTCCCCCTTGCCCCCTCCAAAGGGGGAAAATGTCCCCCGCTGGCGAGGGTGCAGGGGGGGAAGGATTGAAATTTAGCATTTCGGATTCTACCATTAAATATTTGTAACTATTCAGCGTAAACATTACACGACGCCCGGCGGGTTCAGGTTTGTAACCGTTCGGCTGAGCTCACGACGAAGCCTGAACCAAACGTTTTATACTTTCAATCCCGCCTTCTATTGGCAGAACAACTGACAAATAAATTCCAACTCCCAAACAGGTATTTTGTGATTTGGGCATTGGAATTTTATCGCAGTACATGGCTCCAT
>MHYI01000204.1:7137-7683 GCA_001828295.1 Planctomycetes bacterium RBG_16_41_13
TATGATTACCGTTGCCAGAGGCTTCTGGACTTCAGCTCCCATTTCCTTTGAGACCGCCATCGGTAGAAATCCGATAATGTCCGTGGATGCGGCCATCAGGATTGGCCGAAGCCGTATCGTAGCCCCTTCTATGATAGCATCACGCATCTTCATGCCTTCTTGCCGCAAGTCATTGATAAAAGATACCATGTCGGTGTCTGCGAGAATTCCCAGTCCAAAGAGAACGATAAATCCTACTCCTGCCGATACACTCAAGGGCATGCCTCTTAAATACAACGCCATAATACCTCCTGCTGTCATGAGAGGGATATCAATAAAAATCAACAGGGTATTTTTTATCGACCGGAAGGCTAAATAGAGCAGGGTGAAAATTATGCCAAGGGTTACGGGAACAACGATGTATAAACGATTCTTTGCCTGTTGCATATTTTCAAATTGACCGCCCCATGTAAGATAACACCCCGGAGGAAGCTTTACCCTTTCCTGTATTTTTTTTTGTGCCTCCGTCACAAAACTTCCGATATCCCTGCCGCGGACATTGCATTC
>MHYI01000205.1:0-4680 GCA_001828295.1 Planctomycetes bacterium RBG_16_41_13
GGTTTCCTTTCTCTTTGTAAACACCGAAAACCTTGATTTTATTGAGTGTTTTCAAAAAGCTAAAGTGTTACCTTTAATCTGCGTTTTCTTTTTGGTTGAGGCTCTTCCATTCTGTGTGTTCTATGCTTTCAGAATATTTTTATCGGTCTGAGGCTTTGTTTTTCCAGAGAATTGATTAACAGGAAAAGGTTTTAATCAACGATAATACTCCCGATGGGAGGCGGCTCGGTTTTGTTTTTATATAAATACCAGAGGTAGTGACTGGGATATTCCTTGACATACTGCTCCATTAAACTGCCAAATTTAAATAAAACATTTGTTTCCTGTTCTTCTTTATCGCCACCATCTCCGGGTGCAATTTCGTTACCAATGATGATTGTGTGTTTATCATTTTTTTCTCTTATCGTAAATACAGGCAATATTGCCGCTTTTGTTCTTTCTGCTATTTTTAGCAGCGAGGGGGATAGCCTTATCTTCCTTTGTAAAAAAGGCGCCGAAATTCTATGAGGGTCCAATATTCCATCAAGCGACATAACAAGTATTTCGTTATTTTGTAACACCCGGTAAATTTGCCGTGGCGTGCCTCCTATGTAAAAAAAATGGGCGGGCAGGCTTTTTTCACATTCATATTCAATTTGCATGGTTTTATTCTTTACCACCGACTTCTCTTTGCCGGTCAAATCGATAGGATTTGCGGCAACCTGCGTTATTTTATATCCTTTATACCCCAGGCAGGGGAGTATCATTTTATATGACCCAAAATGGCAAAGCGCAATTATCACGCCCTTGCCTTTTTTCAAGGCGTTCTCTAAATGTTCCATACCGACAATGGTGCAAAGCTCTTCGGCCTTCTTTTTATTTAATCTTGGGAATGACCATATTTCAAAGAGATCTTTTCTGAAATTACGGAGGGTTTTCACAATGATTTCATTCATTTCTGTATTGGTAAACGTTCCTTTGCCAAATAACAATTCCAGTTCACTCTTCATGACGAGCGCTTTTTCTCCATGTGACGTCAGCGCTGCAAGGCTGTTGGCAAGGCTATGTTTTAATTTTAAAGGCAGGTAGGGTATTGTGTACCGAAGGGTATATAAAAAAAACACCTTTGCCGCTTCTGAAAAATGAATAGTACCTTTCATACATTTTATGATTAAAAGTTATTTTGAATAGTATAAATCATATTTTTGGTAACACTTTAGTTTTTTGAAAACTCATGTAGTGCGACGAGGTTCGTCGCACCAAAAAACGTTGTGCGATAAGGAATAGGGTCTGCTCAAATAGTGCGACGAACCTCGTCGCACTACAAATGACAATTTCCCGTTTCAAAAGACTAACGTGTTACCATATTTTTGTTAGTACTTAAATTTGGTTGATTATTATTCCTGTTTTAGATGTTTTTAGATGTTTGAATCTGCTAAAAGCCTCTTCGATTGTTTCTTTGGAAGTTTTCTGTAGTTTTGCCGTCAAAAGGACAACATTTGCCGTTGCAGAGAGAAACAAGGCGTCGTTACAGGTAATAACAGGGTCAGCATCAATAATAATATGCTCATAGTCCAGATTGTTTAACTGTTCGGGCAGTCCATCAATCATAGCAATACCTGGGATATTGGTAATTTCTTTCATCCGTAAAACATCAATGCCATAGATATCACTGCTTCTTATAAGGTCTTTAAGAGGTATTTTTTTATCTGCCGAAAGAATATCTTTTCCCTGCAAATGCCAATCATCTGCTGAAGAAATATCAAGGAAGAGGGTTTTTTTGCCGGAAACGGTTAATTCTCTTGCCACCAGAAGAGCGATGGTAGAGGTGCCTACCTCCTCCTCCGCGCCGGTAAAAAGAATTGACCGTGCAATGGTATCGCCTGAAACGACTTTTATGCCGGAAATAATGTTCCAGACGGAACGCCTGATGGCGTTGTTTTTCAACACTTTTCTGACAAAATTTCGCTGTTTGAGCAATAACAGTTCATCTCTTAATGTAGGGAAATAACGAAGCAGTCTTTTCGGGATAATGTTGAAGCCAAATATCTTTTTATACTTTGGCAAACCATAGAGCAGATTTCCCCGAAAGGCCTTTTGTGCTTCTGCAAGCGTTTTTATCGATTTGTCGGCAGATTCTTCCAGCAGGATGATTGAAAAAGCTATGGTAATACTAAGAAACAGGGAGATAGCAAAGAATTTTATCCTGTTCGGGAAATAAGGTGAAGAAATTGTTGATGCATCTGCATAATTGAGGACTGCCAGATTTGAAGGGCTCATGCTTAACAATATTTCAGTATCCGAAACGCCCTTTGTCAAGCTGGTGAATTCAGTATTGAGAGATGATTGCTGGCGCTCTATTTTATTAAACAATAGTTCAATTTTCTTTACATTGAGCGTTTTTTTGTAAATGATATCGGTTAAATTGCGCAAAATAGAGTCTGTTGTTTTATAAATTTCCAGGTTTATTTTTGTATCATAATAACGTTTTTCCAATTCAGTATAATACGAGTTTCTGGAAAAATTTTCATCTCCCAAAATTCGCTCTATTTCTTTATATATCGCCTTTTTATACTCTGCTATTTGCATTCTGGACGCAATAATATCGGGGTGTGCCTCGGTAAAGTCAACCTTCAGTTTGGCGATGGTTGTTTCAAGGGTTACGATTTCCTGTTTATATGACTCTAACATAGGATTTCTTTCGATAGCCTTGTTGGACAAATATAGTTCCGGGACTACGGCAATAGTTTTGGTTACCTCTTCTAACACCTTTTTCTCTTCTTCCAGTGTTTTCGTATTTTGATGAACCAGGTCAAGATAGCTGTAATATTGCCTCAGTCCTTCTTCTATTTCCATAGTGACATCTATAATTCCGTATTTTTTTCTGTACCGGTACAACCTTCTTTCCAGTTTTCTTAATTCTTTATTTACGTATGCGAGCCGTGCTTTCATTGCTTTTTGCGCCAATCGGGCATCATCTTTGAAAATATCCGCATAAAGTATCATGAATGCTTCAACCGCAGCGTTCGCAACCTTCTCTGCCCTTTCCGGAGTGGAGGAATATCCTGCTACTTCGATGACGTCGCCGCTTTCTACTACGTTAACACCAATACCTTCCCTGCTGAAAAAAAGATTGAATTCACTTCCTATGATAAATGTATCAGGATCAATCAACCGTTCCTTTTCATCGGTAATATTCAAGGTTGAAATAATCCTTTTCATGGATTTAGGATTTTTTAGCATTGCAAAGAAGGTGTTATCCAATTTATTCTTGTCAGAATACTCGAATTTGCTAATGTTTGTTGGCAATGCAAGATATTGCGTTTGTGTTGCATTCGTATGCATCCAGAGCTGCGAAGAAGCCTTATATACCGGTCGGAAAGAAAGGGAAAACAATAGTGGCAGCAATGTGAAGGTGAGCACAATAACGATAATAATTTTCTTTCTTCTGGAGACAACATCAAGAAATTGTTTTAAGAGCGACATTTTAGGGTACCCATTCTTTCGTTTTCTAATCTTTTATTGTTTTCACGGTCAATTACAATTGCCATGGCATGTCCGATTCCTAAATAAAACCATAAGGGCAAAAAGGTATGGGAAAAAGAGGTGACTGCATTAAGCAGTAACGTCGCTATGCCTGAAAGGTAAATCTGCATCCATTTTTTATATTCGGATGAGATACAGGTAAGATATGCATGAATAAACCTCTTGCAGGAGAGAATCAAAAACCAAAGCCACAGCAACGCGCCGAACAATCCATACTCTGCAAATATATGAACATAGAGATTGTCAAAACAGATTTCCGGGTCGAGATATGAAAAAAAACCGCCTGATCCGTTTCCTAAACCATAATTGTCCTTTATAGAAAGAATGCCTTTCTTCCAGCGTTTTATCCTGGAACCCAGAGAGGAGGATTCATCGGTAGTTTCCGTTGACGTTTTAGAGGTGTAATCCAATGCCTTCGCAAAATCATTGGTAGGGATTCTTGAGAGAAAAAATCCAATTATGATAAGAGAAAAAATAAGCGTCCATACAATAATAATATGCTTGTTGACGGTGGTATTTAAGAGGGAAAAAATGTAAAGTCCGCAGAGTAAAGAAAGCAACGGTCCTTTGCTAAGTGTCGTTAATAGCGCTACAAATATAGAGAGCGCTGCGATTGACAGGAATACCCTGGTGAATTTGTTTCCCGTGTAAATAAATCCGAGCAACAACATGAGCGATAAAGAAAGGTAGTATGCGGTGGCAAGTGGATGCATGAATCCTTGTCCGCGTAACATTTGCTCTGGATTGAATACAAAACGGACCAGATGTTCATTGTAATGATACAATATATCTTCTATTGTTTTATTCGATAGGAGAGAATAGTAACAAACAATGCTGCCGACAAAACCCATGCAAACAAAAAAGGCGATTGCTATTTTGATTTTTAGAAAACTGTTTAAGGTTACTATGGTCAGGAAAAAGAAGGATATGGCGATAAAAAACATCGCCATATAGTATATGCCCATTGTTTTTTCAGTACTCCAGAGAATAGAAATTACTCCCCATACAAATAATAGTATAAGCGGGAGATACCTTTTGATTTGAAAGTCTTCGGTTGAAATCCTTAAACCGCGCGATATAAACCAGCAGAGTAAACAATAAAGTATTAACGGTTCTGAAAGAGTGAAAAATGTTCTGTAATCGCCCCAG
This sequence comes from Planctomycetes bacterium RBG_16_41_13, assembly GCA_001828295.1. The sequence goes on from MHYI01000205.1 coordinate 4,675, forward strand.
AGCCGA
>MHYI01000205.1:4821-5518 GCA_001828295.1 Planctomycetes bacterium RBG_16_41_13
GCCAAAAGGGATAACAATAATCCATCGGTAGAGGTTTAATTTTTTATTATGTGTAAGAGAATAGTTCATCTATGGTTTTTGGCGCAGGATATATCATCCCGGCAGTTCTTTTGAAAACTGCCAGGACGATTGTATTCCACAGCGTTGCTCACTGTTGTATTTTATCTGCAAAAGGTTTTTGTAAGCGACTGATTGAGGCTGCGATTGTTTCCGCTTTTTGCTTAAGCTGCTTTATATGGTCAGAATCGATATAATCCAGCCGTTCGGCAATTTGAAGATACGTTTCCAGTTCTGCAACAGACCCGTTTGCAATGGAAAGATGATTGAAAAACTCTTTGGGATTTTGCATTGCCTGTCCCTTTGCAATCGTTGCCGGGATGGATGCGGCCGTGCGTTGTAACTGTCCTGCCAGCGCATCATTTTCTCCCTGTGGAATCTCTTTTGTAAGATTATAGCATTCTACTGCTAAATCCATTGAGCTTTGCCACACTTCCAAATCGCGGTACGATGTGCCGCTCATTGTCGTTGGACGATTATCGACGGATTGTCCGCGTTGCGGCGGCATTTGTCCTCCTGACATAGGTTGGCCACGAGGTGGGCCGCTTCCAGGTTGTCCTCCCATGGCAGGGCCTTGAGGCTGCATTGGACGTCCGCCCGTTGGCGACTGTCCATATCCACCTGGCATTTGTGGAGTTTT
>MHYI01000205.1:5535-7596 GCA_001828295.1 Planctomycetes bacterium RBG_16_41_13
CTTTGCTATCCACAATCTCAAAGACCGATGATTCATCGTCATCGTCATCATCTATTTCTTCTGATACATATTCCGTATCGCTACTCTTTTTGCCCTCTACGAATACGGGAACGGAAGATATTTCCACGGCAAGGGTTTTTTCTGAAGATATCAGGGTCTTTGTGTTAAAAATATTTTTTGATGCAGAGTGTAGTAGTTTTCCTTCAGAGACGTTTGGTATCGCCTCCGTTACTGTATATTTGCTATTTTCTGCGACTTTCAAGTCTATGGTCATTTTCCCGTTTTCTTTTTCGTACCATAGCACATAAACGTCTTTGTCTGCCTGTGGGAATTTATATGCGTATATGCCGTTTTTGCCATTAGAGATTGTTGCTATATTGTTCCAATCTGAATTTTTAAGTTTTTCCGTCATTTGCCTGTAGGTATAGAATCCGAGTTTTTTCACTCCATATCCAGGATCGCCGGCGCAATTGCCGTCATATATCAAGCCGGTGTATTCAAACATGGATTGGCAATCAAACGGAGGCCAGCCTTCAACAAGCGCCCATGCCCAGAATATTTTTTTAATGCCATAGCTGAGGGGGTAGACATATCTTTTTATCACTTGAATTGCCTGTCCCTTTTCTCCCTCTTTACTGCTGGCGCCTGTTTCTGTTATCCATATATCAACATTGTTCAAACCGCTTTCATCAAGGGCATTGCGCAATATTTTATAGGTGGCATAAGAATCGATAATGCTGTCGTCAAACCAGTGGAAATCAAATATGTCGATAGAATCCTTATCAAGCGCCCGAATCACCGGAAGCCAAAATTCATTTAATATTTCAGTCCTCATTTTTGGCGGCGGGCTTACTATTCCGCCACTAAGTATCTTTGCGTTTTTGTCAGCGCTTTTTATTGCGCTTGAAGTGATATTGATAAGTTCCACATAGCCCTTCCATTCGCTTCCTTTTTGGGTTTGACCGCCCATTCTGTCAAAACCAGGTTGTTGTCCCCTTTGTCCTCCCATAAATCCTGGTCCCTGTTGTCCTTGTCCGCCTCTTTGGTTCATGCCCGGCATTTGTTGTTGTGGCGGGCCTCCTTGTCCACCAGGCCCTCCCCCTTGCTTCTTTTTCACCTGGATAACGGGTTCATTTTCAACCTGCCAGTATTTCACAGGGTTTTTAAGCCCGGGCATATCATTCTTGCCGTCTCCGTTGTATCGCTCTACTGCTTTTTTGACAAATTCAATATACGCTTCTTTTGCCGGTGGGGCGATGAATTCCCATGTTCCCGGACGTAATAGCATTGGATTGACATTAATGGTAACTACAATATTCAGGTCTTCCGGAACTCTTTTTAGGAAATTATCAGGGACATTCCAGTTGTATTTACCGTTTACAATAGATTCCTTATCCCGTTGTACAAAAGACCAATCCAAAACGGGGTTTGACTGACGTTCCCATTTAACGCCAAGTTCTATAGCGGTTGAATAAGGCGGATTATCACCCGTGATGCCGTCAAATTCGAAACTTTTTCTTTTTGCCAGCATCTCCTCATTGCTTTTTCTTTTTGGTGGATAAAAGGAGGTGGTAAATCCAAAAGGAGAATCGAGCGCCGCTTCATCCCATGCATAAACTATCGGATCATGGAAAAAACCGAAAGAGAATATCAGCAGAAGTGTCGTTATACTGTATATAAATCGCTGTGTTTGTTGCAGCATCATAAAGCCCTCCTTATTAATGTATGTCTTATTTTACCTTTAATAGATTCAGTCATAGACGCCATAGCAAGTACAATCCTGTCTAAAAACTGTAAAGACGGATTTAAATAAAATAACGCTTTAACGTCATCGGTATTTGCAGGAAGAAGTGACCTTCCGGGTGATATAATTCCCTGGTTCATGGCAACACGGTATATTTCGGTGTCCGGTTCCAACCGTATCCATCCAATTTGAACGTTAATGTTTCTTCTTAAAATTTTCTTCGCTATAAGAGAAAGGGTTTTGTAAAAAAGCATCTTGATCATTCCAAAATAGCTTTCTCCGGGTGAATTGATAAACATGGTAATAATAAATCTGAT
>MHYI01000206.1:0-147 GCA_001828295.1 Planctomycetes bacterium RBG_16_41_13
TTTCTTCTTTTTTGTCTCGCCGGATTTTCCAGGGAAGACGGCGGCAGATGCTTCTTTTATCGATTTCTTCACTTCAACTGCTGGCGGCGCATAAGCCGTCTGAAGCTGGGTTTGCCCCGATTGCTGTTGAGATATTAGCCGTTCTTC
>MHYI01000206.1:284-2138 GCA_001828295.1 Planctomycetes bacterium RBG_16_41_13
AGAAGTCAAAAATTCGCCGCAAAAACGGCACTTAATTGCTTCGTCCTTAATTTCTTCTGCACAAAAAGGGCATTGTTTCATAGTTTATATCCTTATTATACTCAAGCGTTTCCCTTGTCGCTACTTCTCGGTTTAGAAAAATAAATGCATAGCGCTGCGGCAACACATAACCAAATTTGAATTACGACTACATAATATACCGCCCCCTTTACCAGTCTTGCAAAATAAGATTTTTCCGTTGCTCCGTCACTTCTACGGAAAGGGTTTTTAATCAAAAATGAAGCGGTGGATTTTAATTTTCTTATGAAACCCTTCAGGGTAGGGTCGCCGCCTTTGTAAGATTTCTTATATTTGGCGGTATAATCCGTATCGAGATGAGGTTTATATTTCAGTTCAACCAGCGGACTTTCCGGTCTTAAAGGCCTTGTTTCCGGGACAACCGGCGGTGGTTCTGGCGGCATAACAACAACAGGCTGTGGTGGTGCCTCTTTTTGCGGCCTCACAGGCACTACTGCCACGGGTTCCGGTTGTTTTTTAACCTCCGTTTTTGCAACTTCAGCCACAGGTTCTTTTTCTGCCGGCCGGGATTCCGTCACACGCAATTCCGGTGATTTAGTTGTCTCTGAAGGGGTTATTTTTTCCGGCGCTGGCCTTGCCACTTGTTTTGTTTCTGCAGGTTCCGCCGGTTTCTTTTCCTGTTCTTTCGCAGGTTCCTTTTGAGCGGGAGATGTTGGTTTTACCACCTGAGGTGAACCACCCGTCATTGACTGCATACGATCTTCTATCAGTTTGCGGTATTTGAGGAGTTCCTGTTCGGCTTTTTCACTCATGCCCAGTTTTTTATATGCCAGCCAGAGCCGTTGATATGCCTCCACATAATTAGGTTTGATTTCCGTCACCTTCGTAAATGCTTCAACGGCTTTTTGGAATTTTTCCTGGCGGAAGTATATGCTTCCCCTTCCAAAATGGGCTTCGGGGTGGTTGGGATTCAAAGTTGTTACCTTTTCCAGCAACACCAGAGACTCATCCAGTTTCCCCAGCTTGTACAGATTGTACGCATCGAGGTAACATTTGTTTGCTTCACTGTTTGCGTCGGCAAATACAGAAGGCATAGTAAAAATGCCCACCAATATGAATACAGGAAATAGTCTTAAATAGTTCTTCATAAAAAAATGTTAACACTTTTACAAAAACTATACAAATTAAATTTTATTCGCTTCCTTTCAATTTTTCATAAGAGTTTAAAGCCTTTTGTGCTTCCTCCTCCATGCCCTTTTTCTTGTATACCTTATACATTTCCTGATAAATACTTATAAGGTCAGGTTTCATCGTTAGCGCAATTTTCAATTCCTGCAGCGATTCATCAGGCAGGTCTTTTTTATTGTATATCATGCCCAACGCGGCATGCGCCTCTGCAATGTGAGGATTATTACGCAAGGTCTCTTTCAATAAATGAATGGCGTCGTCGTATTTCCCCTGCTGCACATATTCTCCAGCCATCTGCAGGTACGATAATGAATGGTGTTGGCGCTTCAAATATATATATAAACCAACAGAGGTTAGCAGCACGACAAATGCCGCGCATAGAATCATAATAAGCATTTTTTGCTTCATAAATATTATTCGGTGTATCCTTCCTTTTTTTCTGAGGTCCTTTCTGAAAACCAGCACATTCTCCCTTTAGTGAAAATATCATCCTTTCTCTAAAGGGACGCCTGAAAATACTTTTTATCCGCAGATTTCCCGGACTTCGTCGTGAGCTCAGTCGAACGATTAGCGCAGATAAAAAACTTCTTTAATCTTCTTCTAATCTGTGGAAATCGGTGTAATCTGTGGATTATTTGTTTTCATGCC
>MHYI01000206.1:2172-3036 GCA_001828295.1 Planctomycetes bacterium RBG_16_41_13
ATACCCGGCAAAATATTCAGGCAAGGCTTATGCCCAGTTCTTTTAATTGTTGCGGGTCTGCTTCAGAAGGGGCTTCCGTCATGGGACAGGTAGCTTTCTGTGTTTTTGGAAATGCGATTACTTCCCGGATATCGTCAAGGTGCAACAGCAATGCAATCATGCGGTCAACTCCTAATGCAATTCCGCCATGGGGCGGCGCTCCGAATTTTAACGCATCCAGCAGAAATCCAAATTTCTGATAAGCATCGTTATCGTTTATCCCCAGCAGGCGAAACACCCTTTTCTGTATTTCGGGGGAATGAATACGGATACTGCCTCCTCCAAGCTCCACGCCATTCAGCACAAGATCGTATGCCCTTGCCCTGACTTCTAATGGTTTTTCTTCCAACAAAGGGATATCTTCAGACCGGGGCGAGGTAAACGGGTGATGGAGGGCCACGTAACGTTTCGCATCTTCACTATACTCGAACAGCGGGAAATCAACAATCCATACAAAATTAAATTCCTCTGCATTGATAAGATTGTTTTTATGACCAAGATGCGTCCGGAGATGCGCAAGGGATTGGGATACGACCTTTTCCTTGTCCGCAACAAACAGAAGCAAATCACCGGCTTTCGCGTTCATGTGCTGCTGAATTTTTTGCAATATTTCCGGAGGGAAAAATTTAGTTATCGAGGAAACCAGACCTGTTTCTTCCACTTTGAACCAGGCCAGCCCCCTGGCGCCAAACTGGCTTACAAATTCCGTTAATTCATCTATATCTTTTCTCGAATAATGCCCGCACCCTGCCGCGTTTATCGCCCGCACCTGCCCGCCGGAGTTAATTGTCTCTAAAAAAACCTTAAAATTCGACTCTTTTACAA
>MHYI01000206.1:3048-6189 GCA_001828295.1 Planctomycetes bacterium RBG_16_41_13
CCTGTATCTTCATACCGAATCGTAAATCTGGGGCGTCGCATCCATAGGATGCCATGGACTCCTGATACGATAATTTGGGGAACGGCCTGTTGACCGGTTTCCCCACAACCTTTTCAAAAATCGTAGCAATCAGCCCTTCGATAACCTGTATAATATCATCCTCATCAACAAAAGACATTTCCATATCGATTTGGGTAAACTCCGGTTGCCGTTGTGCGCGGAGATCTTCGTCCCGGAAACACCGGACGATTTGAAAATAGCGGTCAAACCCTGAAACCATGAGCACCTGCTTAAAGAGTTGCGGGGATTGCGGTAAAGCATATACCTTGCCATGATTCACCCTGCTGGGAACCAGATAGTCCCTGGCGCCTTCGGGGGTACTCTTTGTCAGTACCGGCGTCTCAATATCAATAAAACCCAGCGTGTTAAAATATTCACGCATCGTCTGGCACACCTTATGGCGGAAAATTAAATGCCTTTGCATTTCTGAACGTCTCAGGTCCAGATAGCGATATTTCAGCCTTAATTCTAATGAAACGTTGGAATTGTCAATGATTTCAAATGGCGGCGTTTCGGATTTATTAAAAATTTCAAGCTCATCGGCAAGCACCTCTATCTCACCGGTAGCTAAATCGGGATTGACGGTACCGGAGGGCCTGGCAGCAACCTTTCCCTTTATTGCGATAACGTATTCTGATCTTAATTGATGTGCAAGTTCACATGATTTATTCGCCGTGTCAGGATTAAAAACCACCTGGGTAATTCCCTCTCTGTCCCTGAGATCGATAAAAATTACTCCCCCGTGGTCCCGAACGCTATCTACCCATCCCATCAAAACTACCGTTGAACCGACCTCTTTTAAGCGCAACTGTCCACACGTACACGTTCGCTTTAATTTAGACATGTGTTTACTGCCTCCTGTGGATTACAAATTTCCCATTTAAAAATGGTACGGAAAAAAATGAATGTGTCTTTATTGCAAGGAAGATTTAGGGCGGGATTTTTGCTTTGAAGAGAGTGTTGCAACACCGTTGATCTTTATCTAAAAATTCCTTTTTGCGTATGCTGCTATTCTTAAACTATGGTCGTGAGACGAAATGGCTATCGATGATCTATTGTTTCTGAAGGAACCAATTGAGTATCTCATCCTGCCTTACGATAACCTCTTCGCCCGTTTCCATTATTTTTACCTTAACATTGCCCCTGTCCAATTCATCTGGTCCCAGCACCAAAACGTATTTTACCCCCAGTTTATTTGCAACACGCATTTGCGCTTTCGGACTCCTCCCTTCATAATCCAGATCCGCGGAAATACCGGATTTTCTCAAAAGATTGAGCAGGTAAAAGCAATGTTTTTTAATCTCCTTGCCGATAGAAACGATATAAACAATTGGCGCAGGACAGCTCATCTCCTGAGGAACAGACTGGTTTTTTTTGTTTAATACATTTTCCATCGCCAGAATCGTCGCCTCCATTCCTATCGCAAACCCAACCGCACCAATGGAAGGCCCTCCCATATCGGCTATCAGATTGTCGTACCTCCCGCCGGCGCAGATTGCGTCACGGGCACCTAATGAAGAATGGGTAATTTCGAAAACCGTTTTCGTATAGTAATCCAGCCCTCTCACAAGATGCGCATCCGCAATATAAGGGATGCCTATTCCCACTAAGGCCTCCCTGACACTATTTGCATGAATACGGCACTCTTCGCAGAGATAGTCATTCACGGGCGGCAGTTGATGTGTTACTTCCTTGCATTTTTCATTCTTGCAATCAAGTATACGAAACACATTCCTATGAAGCCGTGATTGGCAAAGTTCGCACAATGCAGTCTCACGCTCGCAGAGGATGTCCTTTATGATATTTCTGAATACCGGCCTGCATTCATTACAGCCTATTGAATTGATCTTCACATTGTAACCTTTCAACCCGATACGATCAAAAATCCTCACTGCAACACCAATCGTTTCCACGTCGAGTAATGGGTCGTTTGCGCCAACTGCTTCTAACCCCATCTGGTGAAACTGGCGAAGTCTGCCTGCCTGAGGGCGTTCTTTCCTGAATTGCGGGCCAATGTAATAATACTTTTGAAATTTTTTTGTTTTGTGCAGTTCATATTCCAGATACGCCCGCATAACAGGCGCGGTATTTTCAGGACGCAATGTTATGCTTGAATCTTCACTGTCTGAAAAGGTATACATCTCTTTTTCCACAATATCAGTTGCCTCGCCGATGCTTCTCACAAAAAGACGCGTGTCTTCAAAAACCGGGGTGCGGATTTCATAGTATCCGCATAATTCGAACTCCTGCCGTCCCGCCTCCTCCAGTTTCTTCCACAAAGCCCAGTTGCCTGGCAAAACATCTTCAGTGCCTCTGGGGGCTTTAAATACATATCCTGATTTCTTATCGGTTTCTACGTTCATGTTTCATTCTCAACGTTTATAAATTTTCGTAAATATTGTAACTTATCAATAAGTTGAGGTTTTTATAATAATTTCTACCTTATTCCCCATTAATAAAGGGGGTAAGGGGGTTGTTTACCTCAACTTATTGATAAGTTGCTAAACAATCAATTCTTTGCTTTTATCAAAGCTTTCTTATACGGTATTTCAATGCGGGAAAAAAACCTTGCCTTCCCCATATATCTCCAAAAATGATTTAGCGCCCGTCCCGTCCCTTTTCTTTGCTGTATTCCAGTGTATCACTATCACTATCGTTATGTTTAAGGTATGAACACGGATGTTTCATTTTACTTTGCGATTGTAAAAATGCAAGCGAAAGCTTGTCTTGTTCACTCTACCGGGCATTCGTTGGTATTGAATATAGCGTTTGATTAAATCACCGTGCAAATTAGAGTTGGTAAAGATACGCAAAATTCTAGTTTTATGGTCGAATCCTGTAAGAAATATTTTCATTCATTTTTACCCACCCCTCAACCCCTCCCAAGAGGGGGATTTGATAAGTCCCATCTTTGGAGGGGGTTGAGGGGTGGATTTGTTCATTGCTCAACTAAAAATACGGGTAACAATTTAGTTTTTTGAAAAAAATCTGCCTATAGTACCTTATCAGTAATTTCTTTGCACACTTCCATTCGTCAGTGCGTGCTTTTTGGCAAAATATTTAATGGTGAAATCCTACAAT
>MHYI01000207.1 GCA_001828295.1 Planctomycetes bacterium RBG_16_41_13
AAAAATCAAAAAAGAGGATATGACCATTGACGCTGACAGTGTTATCTTGTGGTTTGATAAAAGCGCTCTGCCTGATGTGACCCAACAATCCATGGCATTGCCTCTTAGCGAACTCTATGCTGAAGGAAACGTTACCATGCGCCGTGAAAATGATTTTCTCATTGCCGACCGTATCTTTGAACAAATGGCAGAAGACAGAGGGATTATTACAGACGGCAAGATCAAGACAACTATTCAATCCGGCCAGGTGGAGGAGGATGTTTCCGGCCAGGATGCCGGTTTCCGTTCCAAAAAAGACAAATTTGCCGGGCTAAAAGACTTGCCCGCTCATATTACTGCGGAAGAAATACATCATGTAGGCAAAGGACGCTATGAGATCGAAAACGGCCAGATAACTACGTGCGGGTATGGGCATCCGCATTATCATTTCAAAGGAAAAAAAATCCGGTTAATTCAGAGCGAAGAACATAATATTGTCTCTTCAAAATATAACTCTTTTTATCTCGACCGATATCCTGTGGCATATTTTCCTTACTTATCACTTGATATTCAAAAGAAGGAAAAGCTTTTAAAAGACTGGGAGTTTGGAAGCTCTTCCCGATTTGGCACATTTATTCGTACCGATTGGGACCTCTATGTAGCTACCGGGGGAAAACAAAAAGAGTGGAGCGACCTTATATTTAAATTGGACTATTTACAGGAACGTGGTATTGGTACAGGGTTTGACTTTGGTTACCGTGGGCAGGATTTGTTTGGGTCCGTTGAAACATATTATCTGAACGACCAGGGAGAGTATGATATTAATCGCATACCTGTGGACGAAGAAGACCGCGGGAGCATATTATGGCGACACCGGCAAGAGCTGCCATATGATGTGCGCATGGATATGGAATATTCTTATCTGAGCGACCCAAGATTCCTGAGGGAATATTTCCCGCAAGAATTCAAGACAGAAAAAGACCGTGAAACGGTATTCTATCTTCGAAGAACGGAGGATAACAGGGCGGCGACATTTCTCGTAAATCAGCAATTTAACGGATTTGACACAACGGTAGATGCTTTAAGGGAAAAAAATTATGCGGAACGGCTTCCTGAAGTAAAATACCAGATTATTAGCGAGCCTCTTTTGGACAACCGGATGTTGTTTTCATCAGAAAGCTCAATAACGTATTTTAACAACACTGTTGAACAATCGGGTGATTTCCGGAAATACCATCCTACCCTTGCAGGTTTTGATTCGGGAGTGGTAAATGAAGCAACCGAAACACGGCCAGTGGCAAGAATTGACAGTGTTGCCCGTGTAAGTTTTCCGTTTAAGCCATGGATTTTTAATATTAATCCATTTGTCGAGGGGAGGGCTACCGGATATTCTGAAAGCATAGACACTTCAGACGAGGGGGTAGAAGAACACGGGAATGTGACAGGCCGCTTTATTCCTACGTTTGGACTTGACTGGAGTTCTACGCACTGGAGGACATATAGCGTCTACAATGATTTTTTCAAGATTAATCGTTTACGCCATATATTTATACCGGAGCTGCGTTATATTTACAGCCCTTTTGTTACTCGTGACCCGTCCGAATTGTATCAGTACGATGAAATCGATGCACTGGATTCCTCTCAGATATTGGTTATGGGCGTGAAAAACAAATTACAGACAAAACGGGGGAAACCGGGACATGAAAAAACGGTGGATTTTATTGATTTTAACCTGGATTATTATATGTTTCCCACAAATTCCGGCATTTACACGGAGGGGATCAACGGAATTATTGTGAGAAAAGATAATTTTATTAATCTGGATTTCCGCTGCCAATTAAACGATATCGTTGCTTTTATTTCCGAAAGGAACGAATTCAATACTGAAGAGTTTCAGTTTGACGTCCTTTCTTATGGCGCAGAAGTAGTCAATCCCCCTGACTGGCAGTTTTTTGCAGGACATAGGCTTATCAGAGATATCAGTTCCACGATAATGCTTGCGGCAAATTACCAGATTAATGAAAAATGGAGTATTATGGGGAAGGAAAAATATGATCTGAAAACCTCGCTAGCCGATGAAGATGACGGTGAGGGAAGACGCGAGGAACGGAAAAATTTAAAAACAAGCCTTATGCTGTCCCGTTATTTTCATGACTGGGTAGGAAGCATTACTCTTGAATTAGACCCCATTAGAAATGATAATTCTTACCGCTTTGATATTACCCCCAAAGGTCTTCAGGAAACCACGAATCGTTTTTGGTTTTAATACACAGGCATAATTTATGAGAAAAGCAGTTTATCCGGGGATGTTTGACCCCCTTACAAATGGACATCTCGATGTTATCCGGAGGGGAAGTGTTATTTTTAACGGGCTAATTGTCTCTGTTGGATGTAATCCGTTAAAACAAGCGTTGTTTTCTGTAGAAGAAAGAATGGAGATGATTAAGCACAATGTTAAGGATTTAAAAAACGTTGAAGTTGATTGCTTTGAAGGTATGCTGGTGGATCATCTGGCAAAAAGAGGAACGAATATTATATTGCGCGGCATACGCACGGCATCCGATTTTGAATATGAATTGAACCGGGCGTTAACAAACAGGGTATTCGATAAAAATGCAGAAACAGTATTTGTAATGGCAAGTGAACAATATTTATTTATAAACTCCGCCCTGATTAAAGAAACGGCCAGTTTGGGCGGCAACGTAAGCAAATTTGTTCCTCCGGATGTTGAAAGAGGTTTAATGCAAAAATTTGAACGCTTACAAAGAAAGAAGACGACATGAAAGTCAACGTCCTTATTTTAGGTGATATTGTGGGTAGTCCGGGACGCACGATAATAAAAAACAAACTGAAATCTTTTATGGAGAAGGAAGAGATACATTTTTGTATAGCAAACGGAGAAAATGCGGCGGCGGGGGCCGGCATTACAGATCAAATCACAAAAGAATTATTTTCTTACGGCGTGGATGTCATCACTATGGGCGACCATGTTTGGGATAAAAAGGAAAAGGTTCACGTCCTGGAAATACATAAAAATATTATACGGCCGCTTAATTATTCTCCGTATGCCATTGGAAAGGGCTTTGTGGTTGTAACGTCAAAGCTGGGACATCCCATTGGAGTGATTAACCTGCTGGGCAGGGTATTCATGAAACCCATAGATTGTCCTTTCAGGGGAGTGGAGAAGATTTTGGGGGTGCTTTCTAACGAAACGCCGATGATTTTTGTTGATATGCATGCGGAAGCAACCTCCGAAAAAATAGCAATGGGCTTGTTCCTGGACGGTAAAGTCAGTGCAGTTGTCGGCACCCATACACACGTAATGACTGCTGATGAAAAGATATTGCCAAAGGGAACTGCTTATATAACCGATATAGGCATGACGGGTCCGCATGAATCCATATTGGGCAGAAAAACCGATTGCGTGCTGAAGGCAATTATGACGCAAATGCCCACTCGGTTTGAAGTGGCAGAGAATGATGTGCGTATAAATGGTGTAAAGATTGTTGTGGACAGCCAAACGGGAAGGGCTGAAAACATAACGAGAATCGAAGTGAGAGAAGCAGGTTGAGCAGCGATGAATAACCTGTTTCCTCTTATATCAGATGCGGTAAGAGATCAAAAAAGAATACTGACCATTTCCGAGATTACCGGTAAGATACGGAACTCGCTGGAACAGGGGTTTTCCCACATATGGATTACAGGAGAAGTGTCCAATTTAAAAAAACCATCCTCCGGCCACTTGTATTTGACACTGAAAGATGAGCATGCGCAGATTCAGGCGGTCGTATTTAAATCCGTCGCCAATTGGATAAAATTTGACTTAAAGGACGGGATGGAAGTCCTGGCCTTTGGTTCTGTCACTGTTTACGAGCCCCGCGGACAATATCAAATAATCATTGAAAACATCGAGCCAAAAGGATTTGGCGCACTTCAGCAGGCATTCCTGAAACTGAAAGAACGACTGGGGAAGGAGGGTTTATTTGACCCATGCCATAAGAAACCCCTTCCTTTGCTTCCCCAAAAGATTGCCATCGTAACATCCCTTACCGGCGCGGCAATAAAGGATATCCTGAATGTCATAAACAGAAGGTTTGCGAAGGTGGAAATCCTCATTTATCCTGTAAGGGTTCAGGGCGATGGCGCTGCCCGGGAAATTGCCAATGCCATTGATAACCTGAATACTCTTGCAGGTATTGATGTGATGATTGTGGGGAGAGGCGGAGGGAGCCTGGAAGATTTATGGGCGTTTAATGAAGAAGTTGTTGCCAGAAGCATTTTTGCCTCAAAGATACCTGTCATTTCCGCAGTAGGGCATGAAATTGATGTCACTATTTCTGACCTGGTCGCAGACATAAGGGCTTTGACCCCGACAGAGGCTGCTGAACTGGTAGTTCCCCGCTACGATCAGTTGACAGATGCTTTGGAAAAAATTAAAGCTAGACTTATACAATCACTGTATAATAAAATAAAAACAGATCGAAGCCGTTTGTTACGGGCGGAACATAGCTTTCCCTTTAAGAGACCGTTTGACAGGATACATAGATTGCAACAGGTACTGGACGAGAATATGCAAAGGTTGGTTATGTTATGCGGCCATACCTTGAAAATGGAAAAGGAGCAGTTGAAAGGACTTGCAAACAGACTGGAGAGCGTAAGCCCGCTAAAAGTGCTGCAAAGAGGATATTCAATTACCACCACCCTGCAGAATGATATCCCTGTAAAATCCTGCAAGGAACTGTCGTCCGGTACAAAGGTAAGAACCAGATTATATGATGGCAGTTTTATTTCCTCAGTAATTGAAACTGAAGGGTAAGCAGGATTGCCTGAAATATATTTGGTACGAGAGGTAAGAACGTCAAAACAAGCGTATGGATAAGCAAAAATTTCTGGTTGATGATGGGCATTGTAGTGTATGGCAAAGGTAAAATTTGAAGAGGCGTTAAAGGGACTTGAAAAAATTGTTGATAAACTGGAAAGGGGAGATATGCCCCTCGATGAAACGTTATCTGAATATGAAAATGGCATCAAATTGTATAAAAAGTGTGTTTCTCTGCTGGACGAGGCAGAAAAAAAAATCCAGATATTGGTAAAGGATGAAAATGGATCTTTCAGCACGAAAGATTTTATTGATAACAATACGAATGATACGAATGGCGCACCGTAAAAAAATATGCGCAGAAAGATTTTTAACAATAAACAATACCGAAGAGACATATGAATAATATCTTAGACTCCGTTGAATTCCCGGAAGACCTGAAAAAGTTAAATCCGGAAGATTTGCACAAACTGGCAAGTGAAATCCGTTCCTTTATTGTGGACGTCGTATCAAAAAATCCCGGACATCTTTCCTCAAACCTTGGAGTGGTGGAATTAACGATGGCGCTCCATTATTGTTTCGATTTCAGGAAAGACAGAATTGTCTGGGACGTTGGCCATCAGGCGTATGTCCACAAAATACTTACCGGCAGGAAAACACATTTCTCCATACTGCGCCAATATAAAGGACTCAGCGGCTTTCCTGATAAAAATGAAAGCATATATGATCCTTTCACATGCGGTCATAGCGGCGATGCGATATCTTCCGCCCTGGGATTGTCATGTGCAGATGAGATTACCGGATATAAACGATCCATTGTGGTGGTGGTGGGAGATGGCGGCATAGGGGCGGGTATGTCCCTGGAAGCGTTAAACCATGCAGGCGATATTAAGAAAAATCTACTTGTCGTATTAAATGATAATGAGATGTCCATTTCCAACACCGTTGGAGCAGTTTCAAAATATTTGAACAAAATACGAAACATGCCGATTTATGCGGATATAAGAAAAGAGTTACGCGGTTTGCTGAAGGTATTGCCGGTGCTTGGGAAGCCTGTGGGGAAAACACTGGAACATCTTGTTGAATTGGTAAAAATCGGCGCTACTCCGGGGCGTATTTTTGAAGACCTTGGATTCAATTATTTCGGGCCGATTGACGGGCACGATTTTAAGATATTAACAGAAACAATAAATGACATTAAGCATTTAAACGGCCCTGTGCTGCTGCATGTGATAACAGAAAAGGGGCGTGGTTTTGAACCTGCATACCAAAACCCCACGCAATTCCACAGCTCCGGGAAATTTAAACTTTCTGAAGGCAAAATAGAGAAAGAGGTACAGGACTCCGGGAAAATTTCTTACACAAAAGTTTTTAGCGATGCGCTGGTGGAATTCTCAAAAACTAATCCTTCTGTCGTAGGCATTACTGCGGCTATGCCGGACGGCACGGGTATGATTTCCTTCGGGGAAAAATTCCCTGACAGATATTTTGACGTAGGTATCTGTGAACAACATGCCGTTGGACTTGCAAATGGACTTTCCACCGGAAAATTGAAACCTGTGGTGGCAATATATTCCACATTTTTGCAGAGGGCATATGACCAGGTCTTCCATGACATTTGTTTACAAAAAAATCCCGTCGTTTTTGTTATGGACAGATCCGGGGTGGTTGGCAATGACGGCCCTACCCACAACGGCGTATTTGATATAGCGTTTCTCCGCAATTTGCCCGGCATTGTATTGATGTCCCCTAAAGACGGAAGCGAACTAAGGGCAATGCTAAATATTGCCATCGATTCTGACGAGATAATTGCAATTCGCTATCCAAAAGAAAATATCCCCGATGAAAAACTCGATTTGGAATGCAAGCCGTTTGGGATTGGAGAGGCTGAGATTCTAAGAGAAGGCAAAGACGGTGTGCTTCTTGCGTATGGTTGTATGGTACAAAGATGCCTGCAGGCGGCGGAACAATTGTCGGGAAAAGGCGTCGAAGCCACTGTAGTAAATGCCAGATACGCAAAACCCCTTGATAAAAAACTTATTTTGCCATTAGTGAGAAAACACAAACTGCTTATTACTGTTGAGGATCATGCGCTTGCGGGAGGTTTTGGCTCCGCCGTGCTTGAGATGGTTTCTGATGAAAAAGAGGATGCGGGCAAAATTGTAAGGA
>MHYI01000208.1:0-157 GCA_001828295.1 Planctomycetes bacterium RBG_16_41_13
TGCGATTTCCTTTCGCCCTTTCAGGGCTAACCAATGTGTTGTTCATTTTTCAGGGGGCTTCACCCCCTGCTATGCACTGCCTGCCCTTCAGGCATAAAAAATTTTACTAGTGAATATAGGGACACTTCCCATATTTCTTGCTTGATCTGGTGGAATA
>MHYI01000208.1:236-1597 GCA_001828295.1 Planctomycetes bacterium RBG_16_41_13
TCATGAATTGCCTCTACAGCTTACGAATGCCGTCATTGTTAGAATTTTTCAAAAAGCGAAAGTGTTACGAAATATTTAAAGTCGTTACATTTTTTTTTCAGGTAGTTTTGTCGCTCATTCACTGGCTTCTTTAATTGTCAAAAGGTCTTGCATTTTTGTTTTGTATTAATTTAGCAAATAGTCAATTGTTTAAAGTTTCTTGCCCGTATTTTTGTGATTTAGATAGGAAATAACAGTTCCTATTTATTCACAATTTACCATCTCGTACTCCATACTCCCCAAACCTATTTCCTGGGCGTAAGTCATCTGAATGGTGTAATCTATTTTTGGCCAGGATTCCTTAAAAAAGTCTTTGCCGATGTATTCATGTATGAGATCGGTCGTCGCTTTTTCTATGGCAACGGGGTCCCATGAGGCGATGATGCCGATGTCTGCAATATCAGGCTCAAACGGTTTGTCCATACAATCGCAATGATGGGTAATGTGGGTGAGGAAGTTAAAGAAGACCGCCTTCCCTTCTTTTCCCTTTAAAATAGCAAGACAGTGTTCCGCTATCTTTTTCTGGAGATTCACGGCGTTTTCGTCCCATGCGATCTTCACCGCCTGGAACTGGCATACTGCCAGGCATTCTCCACAGCCGATGCATATATGCGGATCAATAATAGCATATTCTTCTCCCATTTTAATTGCCCCGACCGGACACCACTTTCCGCATACCCCGCAGGTAGTGCATTTTTTCTTCAGGATTTGAGGTATTACTCCCGAATGTTGTGATAATTTACCGCCGCGTGAAGAGAGTCCCATCCCGATATTTTTCAACGTAGCCCCCATGCCTGTAGCGATGTGCCCCGTTACATGGGAAATCGAGACGATTGCATTGGACGCCCTGGCCACGCCCGCAACATGGGCATATTTGCAGATTTCCTGGTTGATTTCTATCTGTACGTCATGTTCTCCGAAGAGGCCGTCTCCGATGATGATTGGTGCGCCGACATTTTCATAACTGAAACCATGTTCGTGCGCATGTGCGATATGATCAACGGCATTTGTCCTTCTCCCCAGGTATAACGTGTTTGTTTCAATTAAAAAAGGTTTCCCGGCATGCTCTTTTACCTTGTTGACAATTGATTTAATAATTGGTGGTTTGAGGTAGCCGATATTCCCTTTTTCGCCGAAACTTGTTTTTACCGCTACCATGTCATTTTTCTTAATGGCGTCCTTAAAATTGGCGCAATCAAACAATTTTCCCGCTTTTTCAGCGAGGGAAGGGACTTTCTCTCCACTTTCTGCCTTTATAAAATATACTTTAGACTTCATATTTCTATCCTTCTTTGAACAAACCCACCCCTTACCCCTCCCAA
>MHYI01000208.1:1727-6079 GCA_001828295.1 Planctomycetes bacterium RBG_16_41_13
TATCGCTTTTCCGATACACTTCTACCCTGTTTCTGCCCTTTGCAGCGGCGGCAGAGAGCGAAAATTCGGCGGCATAGACGAATTCTTCCGGGGACTGCGCCTGAAATTCAACAAGCCCCAGGCTGATGGTTACCTTGCCCATAGGCTGAACCTCTTCATAAAGGAACGGATAATCGTGGATTGTTGAGACAAATCTCTTCGCGAGGTTGGTTGCGGACGACATAATGGTATTTGTCAGCAGCAGGGCAAAAGCGCTGTTTCCGTATCGGACTAAAATATCCGACCCCCGTATGTTTTTCCTGATAAGTCCTGCGGTTTTTTTAATGACGAGATTCCCGTAGTACTCCCCCTTCCGTGAAACATAATTGTCAAAGTGATCGATATCAAAAAGCATAAGCGCCAGCGGCAGATTATATCGTTCCGCCCTCAATGTTTCCTGCGCCAGCCGTATCTGAAAATACCGGTGATTGAAAATTCCGGTCAGTTCATCAATAAGCTGCGCCCTTTTCGGGTGCATGATTTCAATATCCTTCAAATGATTTATAAATGATTTTGAGCTTAACGATTCCCTCCATAAAACCCTTTCTATCTGGTCTGCCATTTCCAACCGTTCGTTTGGAGAAAGTGTTTCTGCAGCAATGGCAAAAATGGGTATGTCTTTTAAGGCAGGATTTTCCTGGAATTCCCTGATTATTTTAAATCCTCCCTCCTGTATGCCCAAATCAATGATAATGGAATTTGGCTTTGTCGCCAGTGCGAGGCTAAGACCGCTTTCAACGTCGGCGGCAGTCTGCACCAGAAACCCTTCATTTTCAATGGCGTTGCGAAGGGTCTCCATGGTGGTTTCATCGCCGGTAATAACAAGTATGTTGACAGGAAAACGGCTTTTTTTGGTGACAAAAGACATCTCCGAAAGTTTCTCAATAAGTGTTGCCTTTTCCACTGGTTTTATCAGGTAGTCTGCCGCCCCCAGGGCAAAAGCCAGTTCTTTATTCTCCACAATAGAATGGATTATCACCGGGATATTTCTGGTCTCTGCATCCGCCTTAAGCTCCTGAAGCACCGCCAGACCATCTTTTTTAGGAAGCATAATATCAAGGGTAATCGCAAATGGCTTGAGTTCCTTTGCCTTGCGTAATGCCTCTTCTCCGTCATAGGCATGCGCTGCCCGGTAACCTGCCTGGGTAAGATGGATGTCCAGAATCTCCGCTGTAGGCAAATCGTCTTCCACCACAAGTATCAGCGGCCCTTGTTGTTCTTCTTCTGGCAAAGCCGTCAGGGATGTCATGGGCGCCTTTACCGCACCGTATTCTTCCCTGATGATGAAGGGCATATAGACATTAAAGACCGAACCCTGTCCATGACTGCCTTCAACCGTGATGTGCCCCCCGTGTATTTCCACGAGTTTTTTCGTAAGGGAAAGGCCGAGTCCCGTACCTTCCGTGGATTTTGAGGAATCGATCTGTTCGAATTCCTCAAAGATCCGTTCCCTGTCTTCCGGTTTGATGCCTATTCCCGTATCCCACACGGAGACTTTAAGGAACTCCTGCGATGCTGTTACCCATGGGAAGGTTTTTTTATCGCTGGTTATCTTTTCTATGGTAATGCCTACCTTGCCGCTATCCGTCGTAAACTTAATGGCATTGCTTATCAGGTTGTAGAGGATTTGCTTAAACTTTATCTTGTCCGCGGTAAAATGGACGTCATGGTGAACCACTGTCTCAGGCACGATCATCTTCCGTTCCGCAAGTGGCCTTATTACCACCAATACTTCATCAATGACGTTTTTCACCGGGAATGTCTGATATGAAATTTCAGCCTTGCCGGCCTCTATTTTTGCCAGATCCAGGATATTATTCACCAGATAAAGGAGATGTTTGGCAGAACTAAAGATGGTGTTCAGGTATCTTTGCTGTTTTTCGGTTAAGTCGCCAAAGGTTTTCTGGAGCAGTATTTCTGAGAAACCTATTATGGAATGAAGGGGTGTCCTGAGTTCGTGGCTTGCGTTTGCGATGAAACGTCCTTTCAGTTCGTTTGCCCTGACAAGTTCCCTGTTCATTTTTTCAAGCGCATTTGTTCTCTCGAGCACCTTTTCTTCCAGGTTGTTGGTCAGTTCCTCAAGTTCCTTATTCTTCTTCCTGAGTTCGCTTTTCATGCGTTTTTCTTCGGTAATGTCTTTGCTTATCCCTACGGTGCCTATGACGTTACCTGTCTTATCCCGCAACTCTGAAATGGTGAGGCTTATATCAACCGGGGTGTTATCTTTTTTGAGGAGTGTGGTTTCATAATTGGAGAGAGAACTCTTTCCCCTGAGCGCTTCAAGGATATTCGTCCGTTCCCCTTTATTTACATAGAGTTCGGAGCATTTTTTGCCCCTGACCTCATGTTCCTTGTAGCCTAAAATTTTCTCGCCGCCCTTTGAAAATTTCACGATACTGCCTTCGCAGTCTGTGGTGATAATCATGTCTCCCGAATCATCCAGCATCCCCTGAAAATACGTTAAGGATGCTTCCAGGTCGTGGAGTAATTTATACTTTTCAATTGTCTGGGCGGCCATTGTAGAAAAGAGTTTTATGAGGTTTTTATGTCTTTCGGTAAATACCCGTGGCTTGAAATCGTCTAAATAGAGTATGCCGACTACACTGCCGTTGAGAAGGAGCGGCGATGCAAGAAGGGATTTTATACCTTCTTTTAAAATCACTGTATCGTTAAACAAAGGGTCTTTCTCGATATCCTGAAACTCTACCGGCTTAGTTTGTTCCAGTATATATCGGGTAATGCCATCCCCTCTGGGTTTCCATCGCAGTGATTTCAGGAAATCGCTGCTTAAACCTTTTTGGGAGGCCATAACCATTTCTTCGCCGTCAATGATTGCAATGCTCCCGGCAGGTGTATCCGTAAGCCTCAAGGCGGAACCTAGCGCCTCGTCAAGGGCGCCGGTTAAACTTTTAGCCCGTGTAATGAAGAGTCCGCTTTGATACAGCGCCTCCATGTCCTTTCTGGCTTCTTGCTGTTTACTCACCAATTCCCAGAGGAATCTGGCCCCGGCACCCTCTATGACCTCCAAAGGATAGGGGGATGACCTTCTGATATATTCACTTATCTCAGCATTGCCGGTAACGTTGAGAATAATATCAGGCTTTTGGCAATAGAGTTCATCAATGGTATCTGTACTAAAAATTCCACATTCTTTAGCGAGGCGCAGGGCAGGCGCATGCTTGTCCTTATCGGTTATGCCGACTACCTGTGTCTCGCCATTGTTATGAAATATATCAAGAAGGGCTTTGCCGCCCTTTCCTGCACCCACTATGGCAATTTTTATCATACTGCCGGACTCCATATTATTTATAAAGAAACAATCTTTAAACAATCCTCAATCGGCAATCCTCAATCCTCAATCCTCAATCTGCAATTTGCCGACTGCCGATTGCCGATTGCCGACTGTAGACTGTAGACTAGGGAACCACAGATTTCACAGATCACACAGATTAAAAACGATAGCTGATAATGGCTGATGGCTGATGGCTGATGGCTGATAGCTGATAGCCAGATTGCCATGAGCCATGAGCCATGAGCTAACTTAATCTCTTTTCAGAGGCCATTGATTGATATACTGCTTTTCCATCATTTCTATAAATTTTTCCGTAAGATGGGGATCCCATTGTCCTGACATTTTTTCCTTCTTCATGGTGTCTATGACTTCTTCCCGCGTAAAAACACCCGCCCTATAAGGTCTTATAGACGTCATCGCATCGAATGTATCAATAATATTTACCATTCTTGCCATAACGGGTATTTCATTGCCCGTAAGTTCGTCAGGGTAGCCTTTTCCGTCCCATCTCTCGTGGTGGCTTCTTATAATAGGGAGCACCTGTCGTAAGGAATATAATGGTTTGCAGATTTTTGATCCGATCACAGGGTGGTCTCTCACCAGGGTTGTTTCATCTTCAGAAAGACGGGCGCTTTTGAGAAGTATTGCTTCATTTATGCCTATCTTTCCAATGTCGTGCAATATGCCGCCTTTTCTGATATTAATGATATCTTTATCAGGAAATCCTAGAAAACCGGCAAATTCCGCCGACAAATTGCCAACCCTCTCTGAATGTCCTTTTGTATAGAGATCTTTGGCCTCTATGGTGATTGCGAGGGTAAAGATTATATCTTCTGAGCATTCCAGTTCATCCTGGAGCCTCTCAAGTTTAATGAGGGAACGAATTTTTGTAACAAGTTCGAGTGTGTGGAATGGTTTGCTGAAAAAATCGTCCGCCCCCGCCTCAAGTCCTGCTATTTTGTCTTCTACCTGATTGAGACTTGTCACAAGGATTATCGGGAAGAATTTTCGCCTGGAGGTG
>MHYI01000208.1:6186-6328 GCA_001828295.1 Planctomycetes bacterium RBG_16_41_13
GTGGCTTCAACCCTATATCTTTCTGTGGTCAATACCGCTTCTATGAGTTCAAGGTGTGCTTCAACGTCATCTACAACGAGGATTAATGGTGGTTTTTCTTTTTCAGGATACGAAAATTCCATTGTGTAGGTATATTGGTTAA
>MHYI01000209.1 GCA_001828295.1 Planctomycetes bacterium RBG_16_41_13
GCCGTTGCGCTTAGTACAGGTACAAGCATTGTGTGTGTAATTTGCAACGCGTAGTGCAATGCCGAAATCCATCAGGGCTGCTGTCTGTAGCTCAAACCTTCAGGTTTGATGGCCGTTGCGCTTAGTACAGGTACAAGCATTGTGTGTGTAATTTCCAACGCGTAGTGCAATGCCGAAATCCATCAGGGCTGAAGCCCTGAGCTACAGGGATACCACCTTTCTTTGTATTTCTCTACGCCCTCTGCGGTGAACTATTAACAAACACTGGAGATTATTTATGAAAATTGTTTACGTGGTCTTTACTTTAATATGCCTGAACGGTAATTTCGCCTTATCCGTGGAATTAGACCCGGAGCAAATTATTGCCAAAAGCTGGCAACTTTACCGGCAAACACCCGATGAAAAAGAAACAATCGAGGTGGTGGTCTCTTATCATGATGGCCGCCAGGATGCAAAGACATTAACACGCTGGATTAAGTACGACCCGGACGGCGGCGAGGATAAAATCGCCGTCAAATTCCACAAACCGGCAATGGATGAAGGACTGGGGCTATTAACGTGGCGGCACGCCCAAAAAAGCGCCGATCAGTGGCTCAAGCTGCCTTCGCTTGAGAAGGTGCGCCGCGTATCGTCGGGAGAACAGGATAAATATTTTGCAGGCACAGACCTTACCTACGAAGACCTGCGCCAGTTGATTGGTGAGAGGACGAGAGATTTTGCTTACCGCTTGATACAACGGGAAGGAGATATGTCGGTTGTAGAAATAGTACCAAACAACGGCATCGAAACCGGATATAGCCGGCGCGTAGCCTGGGTCAACAACTAGTTTGCCTTTCGCAAAATAGAGTATTACGGTAAAAATGGCAAATTATTAAAAGTCCAAACGAATAACGACATTACGCAGTCAGATAATGGTCTGTGGCGAACGGACAACATAGAAATCAACAACCTTCTGCTTAACCGCCGGACGTCGCTACGGGTTGTTGACCGCCAGCTTAACAGCAACCTGCCTGCGGATATTTTTAGCGTGAAATTTCTTGAAACGAAACGAAGGTAATGATGCGTAAAATAAAAATTACACCCCTTCTTGCGTTAATATTTCATATTCCCTTTCTTTATGGGCTTGCCTTCTGTTATGCGGATTCAGTAAAGGTCGGTGGAACCGTCGAATCATTCAGCGCTGCATATTCCCGTGAGGCGTCGGATAGTAAAGAGGGGCAGTTATTTACCGAAATCCGCATACTTCCCACACTCACCGTGTTTTATTCTGACCAATATTTGTTTTATCTTGAAGGGGATATCCGTCAGGATACGGCGGGGCTTGCCCATGGTTATATAAACGGTTTTGGCGAAAATACCGGCGAGCGCTGGGCAGTTAACGTCAGAGAGGGGTATGGGGAACTGAACGAAAAATGGTTGAGGATCAGGGCCGGCAAACAAGTGTATGATTGGTCGGTAA
The DNA here is from genome assembly GCA_001828295.1 of Planctomycetes bacterium RBG_16_41_13. Next base: position 1,460 of record MHYI01000209.1, read on the forward strand.
CCGACTCTATTTCACCCTCCGATAACATTAGCCCGCGTGACTGGACAGATATCATAAGGAATGAGCGTATCGGCGTGCCTTCCCTGGACGTGCGTCTGGGGTACGATAGTTACGTACAAATCGTTTATATACCGTTATTTTCACCTTCGAAACTACCCGTTGCAGGGAGCAGATGGGAAAGGAGTTTGCCTCCGGGACTCGTCAATGAAGAGCAAGAAATAGTAAGCGGTGACAGCGGACAGTTTGCCGTCCGTGCAGGCCACGTATGGAACGGATTTGATCTTGGCGTGAGCTTCTTTAAAGGGTACGGCTACAGTCCTTCGTTTAAGCTGGAGGCCGTTTCTGCAACAAAAACCGGCTTAATCCCTGTTTACCGGAGAGAAGAAGTATTTGCCGCATCGCTTGCAAAAGAAATCTCCGGCTATACCCTGCGGTCAGAAATCGGGTATTTTAACCAGGACAAAGATGACAATTTCGTTCAGGGTGTAGTTGGAATAGACCGTGAATGGGGTGATATCTTTCAATATACAGATAGTCTTTACATCTTATTGCAATATGTGAATGAGGTTAAAACACAGGATGATAACCCCGTTGGTTTTGAAACAATAGATTTCCGGCGTATTTTTAATAATGCCATCCTCGGCAAAGTGGCCTACAGCTTTGATGACAGGAAGACCTGGAAGGTGAAACTAACGGGGGTTTATAACATAAGCGACCATGACAGCTATATTGAGCCGGCAGTTAACTGGAACAAATTCAATTTCAATATAGAGGCCGGCGCTAATGTTATGTCCGGCCATCGTGATACCTTTTTTGGCGGATATAGCCACAACGACCGGTTTTTTATCAGAATGACGTACCAATTTTAGCGCGGTACAGCCTCTGGCCAAAAAAACATTAGGAAAGATAAAATAGGTAGACATTGCAAATCTATCGAGAACATGAATATTTTCTTGACAGTTAAAAGGTGTTTTTGCTACATAGTTTGCCCGTTATCAATCAAAGACAGGTTTTATGTTTTATTGGGAGAGCAGGAAACCTTAAAGAATCCCTAATATGGAATGAAATAATTCATCGTTGGCATTATTTACTACCTTATCAGTAATTTCTTTGCATTTTTTGTCAAAATATTTAATGGTGAAATACGAAATGCTAAATATGAATCCACCCCCTGCACCCCCGCCGGCGGGGGACATTCTCCCCCCTTTGGAGGGGGTAAGGGGGAGGATTTTTGGATTTGTTTCGTACTTTGTATTTTTTATCTCGTGCTTGTTTGGTTCTGGCTATGCCAGCTAAGGGGTTAGGGTTTCGTCATAGTCAAGAAAAACGGCAATGCGTTTGTCCCTTGCCTGATTGTCAATATCATTAACGCTGTCCAGTGCGGAAAGCAGGCTATGAATTACTTCAATATCATCCCTGACGCCGATTTCGGAAAGATCTTCAACTAATACAACAGCGGGTGCATTCCTGATTTTTTGTAACTTATGCCATGTTTTAATGAGACGTTGCTGTAGTGTTAACCCTGACAGGGTTCTGAACCCTGTCAGGGTTGTGTCGTCCTGCCCCCCCATGAACGGTTACAAAAAATCGGGAATGCTCCCTACAACAGCTCCGTTTTCAAGCAGGGATCTTTATCGCCTGTCCGTGCCACACCAACCACAAGCCTGAATATACCGGCCTTTCCTGCCTGAACACCTGAAATCGCATCTTCAATTACAACCGCACGTTCAGGTTTCGCCTTTAGTCGTCTTGCTGCCTCAAGGAAAATATCCGGCTTAGGTTTACCTTTAATGCCAAGAACTTAAGAATCCAGTCCGTCTACCCGAACATCAAACAGATCGGAACTTGGGAACGAGAATGGAGTCAAACCTTCGGCGACTTTTTCGATGTAGTGCGACGAGGTTCGTCTCATTACATAAAACTAAAAAAAATATTGCATCTTTTACATAGTGTAGAATATAATAATATCGATTGACAATGATTTGTCCAAAAGGGCGTATTATTCTGTCAATGCAATTAAGATTCTATAACACTATTTATGCAAAAGGGGGGGAAGCTGTTGAAATTTAATTTTAATCCTTTCAGGAAGGGGTTGAATCAGGTGCTGGGGAAACTGGAAGAAGATATTATGAATGCGTTGTGGGTGCAGGGAGAGGGCAGCGTGAAGGATATCCTGGAATCATTTCCTCCGGAGAGGAGTGTTTCCTATTCGACCGTGATTACTGTCACCAACCGAATGACGAAAAAGGGGCTTTTGACCAGAAGAAGGGAAAAGAAGGCCTTCCTGTATAAACCCTCGTATAGTAAGGAACAGTTTTATGAGGTGGTGTCGAAGGCGGTTGTTGAGGGGATTTCAGATCTTTCGCTGAATGCCGCAATGGTTCATTTTGTTGAATGCATGTCGCAGTTAAATCCGGACAAGATGGAATACTTTTCGCAACTCATAGAATCTAAGAAACAATCGCTTAAGAAGGAACAAATCAATGGAAAATAAAGAGGGGGAGAACGTTTCTCATAATCAGCAGAAGCATGCGGATAAATGTTTTGCTCTTTTTTTGCTGATAAACAGCGTCATTGCCGTTGCTGTTGTTGCCGGCATTTTGATGAGCGTTAACAGCTCTGTGAAAGGGATCTTTAATGCGTACCACTCGGTAACCTGCTGTGGAAGTATTTGTCCGAATTGCCTTTTCAGCTTTTATACGTTGTGTCTGTTGTTTTCTTTTCTTTGTATGTGTATTCTTTTCGTTGGCGTTGGCAGGGCTCTTTATAAGGCATTTTTACTCTTTACTGTAAACCGCAGTCTGTTTCGTTCTCTTGGTTTGGCAGATATAAAAGAGTATCCGGTTGGGGGTGATACATTAGATACACTGCCATGTAAAAACACCCCAATATTTGTATCCGGGCAGAAAATATTCAATGCCTTTACCTTTGGTATATTTCGCCCCAAAATATGTTTGTCTGCCGGCCTTTTTTCCTATCTGACCCCAAAAGAGCTGCAGTCGGTGGTTCTTCACGAACTTCATCATCTGAAACACAGGGACCCGTTACGATTTGCGATAATGCAGATATTCTGCGCCCTTAATTTCTTTCTGCCGGTGAATAATTATCTTATGCGTTTCTATAAAATGCACTCTGAGAGAGCTGCTGACGATGCTGCTTTGCGGTTTATGAATGAACCACTTGCATTGGCAAGCGCCCTTGTCAAAATGTCCGGGCACAATACAAAGCATATGACGCAAATAGCAATATCCTCATTTTCAAATGAGCAGCAGGCATTTGAAGACCGTATAAGCCGTTTGATAGAACCGAAAGGAACATCTTCCCGTAAAGGCGGATTATTTGCGATTCCCTGCTATTTAAGCGCCGCATCGGTTTTTTTCTCAGCGATACTTTTTTTGTCCGTTTATTCCCCTGCACATCTGTTCACCAGCGAAGCCGGGTGCAAAGAAGGTAATTGTCATATGGTTGCGTGTGAAGAATGAACTATTACAAGAGGGCATGAAAATAAAATGAAGAATCTTATTTTTATTCGCAAGGTATACATACTATTTTTAGTTCTTTTTCCTCAGGGAGTATTGCTTTCAGGAACCGTGAGCAGTGATACGTCTCCGGAAATGAGGAAAGAAGAAGCGGGCATTGATAAACCTGCCGTAATGTCTCCTCAGTCGTTAAATTTAAAGTGGTTAATTAAGGAGGCGATGGAACATAATCCTGAAATTTTTGCTATGCGTCAGCGATTAAATGCTTCCAGGGCAAAAATTTCTCAGGCAAAATCACTGGATGATCCCATGTTCCGGGCAGGTTCTTTTGATATGTCCAACAATCCTTTCAACATCAACGGCCAAACCGGCATGCTGCAACAGCGGTATGCCCTGTCTCAGAAAATTCCCTTTCCCGGCAAGCTTGACATGAAAGGGAAAATAGCCACTCAGGAATCTAAAATGACAGAAGAAGACCTGTTGGCAAAGGTGCAGGAAATTACCGCCATGGTAAAAACAGCCTTTTATGATCTGTTTTACGTAAACCGCGCCATTGCAATTACGGAAGAGAACAGGGAGCTGCTTCGTAAATTTGCGAAAATAGCGGAGACAAAATACGCCGTGGGCAAAACCTCGCAAAGGGATGTGCTTTCTGCACAGGTTGAGCTATCGACGCTTACCAATGAACTTATCGTTTTGAACAAGGAGAAAGAGTCGGTTATTGCCATGATGAATGTTTTACTTGACAGGCATCCACAGCATCCGTTGGGGGATCCCCCTCTTTTTGAAATACATCGTTTGGAGGTAACGTTAGAAGGGTTGGAAAGCATTGCCGTAAACAACAGGCCTGAATTGAAAAAGTATGACCATGCAATCAAAAGGAATGAGGCGCAGCTAAAACTTTCAAAAAAAGATTATTACTTTACGGATTTTGAACCCATGGTTGAATATATGCAGGAGGACGGAAACCCGGATACGTGGGCGTCCTCCATTTCGGTTAATATACCATGGTTGTGGCCGAAGAACCGCGCCAGGGTTAAGGAAGCAAATGAGGATCTTTCTGCCTCCAGGTCAGAGCACCGGTATATTAATAATAAGACGCTGTTTGAAGTAAAAGATTATTATGTCAAATTGCAATCGTCCGAAAGCACGGTAAATCTTTTCAAAACCGGTGTTATTCCACAGGCGGAGCAATCCCTTAAAGCGGCACAGATCGGATATGAAGCGGATATCATCGATTTTCTCAGCCTGATTGACAGTCAACGAGTGCTTTTAAACTCCAAACTTCATTACTATAAATCGGTAGTTGATTATGAAACAAACCTGGCGAATCTTGAAAGGGCAGTGGGGGTACAACTGTCGCAGTGATTTATTTTAAAATATATTGCCACCACAGCGGCATTTTTAT
>MHYI01000210.1 GCA_001828295.1 Planctomycetes bacterium RBG_16_41_13
TGCAAACTTGAAAACTCCAAAAATATTCTTATCAGTGATACTGTTGGGTTTATACAAAAATTGCCGCACTATCTTGTTTCTTCATTCAAGGCAACGCTCGAAGAAACCCGAAACGCGGATATTTTATTGCATGTCGCGGATATCAGCTCCCCGCACATTCATAAACAAATAGAATCCGTAAATATAGTATTAAAAGAACTTGGATGTGAAAAAAAACCAACAATTATTGTATTGAATAAACTCGATGCCCTGAAAGATGAGTCTGTTATCCCTTTACTGAAAAATCGCTATAAGAATTGTATTGTCATTTCTGCAAAAACACGCCAGGGGATACCGGAGCTGAAACAAAAGATTGCCGAAATACTGGAAAAGAGACTTCTCAATATAGAAATCTCATGCAGTCAGGAAAATGGCAAATTAATAGCAGCCCTTCATGAAAATGCCCACATTCTCAGCCGCAAATCAGATGACCACCGATTCATCTTCCATCTGCTGATCGAAGATAAGTTCCTCAGCAAATTACTAAAGATGCATGATGATATTCAAATAAAGGAATTAGTCCCTTAGCAAAATATCTTTATAAGGAAGAGATATGCGGAATGTTTTTACTTGTTTTTATTCTGAGCAAAACAAAAATAGTCGTAGAGACAATAAATAGTATAATGCTTATTATCTGCGCAATGGTAAAGCAGTTAAAATATAATTGATTATCTCCCCGAAGTGCTTCCATACAAAATCTTATGATGGGATACACCATGCCAAACAGAAGAAGAATCTCTCCGTTTCTTTTTCGAAATCTGAAAAAACTGTTGAGAATAAAAAACAATGCTATGTTTGAAAAAAAAGCATACAATTGTGCGGGATGAACCGGTAATGAATGCATATCGGAAAACAGAATCAACCCATGTTGATAGTGATAAATAAATACCGGGCTGCCATCAACCATACCTTGACTATCAACTGTTCTGGGAAAACAAACTGCCCACGGCAGATTGAGTGAAATCTTGCCAAAACAGCATCCATTCAAAAAACACCCAATACGTCCAAAGGCTAATCCCAGCGCGGTAGATGGCACAATAATGTCTATCACCTTTAATACGGGCAACTTTCGTTTTCTAACAAAAACTAATAGCATAATAATAGCGGCAAACAATCCGCCATAATACACCAGACCCCCTTCATAAATTTTGAATATATTTAATAAATTATTTTTGTAATCTTCATAAAATTGTATTACAAAAAACAGCCTTGCCCCTGCTATTCCGGCAAAAATCAGATACATCCCCAAATCTGTGATGGCATTGGGGTCGATGCCTTCTTTCTTCGCCCTCCAGCGCGCAACGGCTATGGAAACAAGAAATGCCACCATTAACATGAACCCATAGGAGTATATAGGTATACCTTGGGAGAAAAAAGGGATAGGGATTTCGAATAAAATCCGTCTCATGTTGGTAGGTTTTGGAGGAGTTTATTTTTTGCGTCAACCAAAATAATCTTTGGTTTCCATCCTATAGCGTCATTGTTATTAATAAGGCAATATGAAATAATAATAACACGATCTCCAGGTTGCGCCCATCTTGCAGCTGCCCCGTTTAAGCAAATTACCCCGGAGTTTTGTTCTCCCTCAATGACATATGTTTCTACTCTTGTTCCATTATTTATATTCAAAACCTGCACCCGCTCATAATGCAGAATATCTACCGCAGTGAGAAGAGACTTATCGATGGTAATACTTCCGTTATATTCCAGATTGGTTTCAGTTACCGTAGCGCCATGTATTTTGGATTTACACATCTCTCGCAGCATAATTTTGCCTCAAAAAATGAAAAAGCCGTCATCGACAGCAAAATAAAGAAATGAAATACTCTCAAATAAACAAAAATGATATCATAAAATCAGCGAAAAATCACTATTGCTTCAACTAAAATTCATGCAGTTTTATCTTTGCCCGACAGGCGGATAGAAACTCCGGACACATATTTTTACCAAGTCCACAATTTCTTCATCTTTTAGCTTACCTTTATAGCCCGGCATCTTTCTTAAGCCATTTCCTACATGAATAATCAATCTCGAATCTGAAGCATTATCCTGCCATTTCACATTGTTAAAATCAGGAATATTAAAGAATAATCTACCAACAATACTCCCTTTCCCATTCATCTTATGGCATTTTTGGCATTCTCTTTCGAATACTTCCCAAATAGCTTCTCTTTCCAGCAAAATTGTCTGTTTTTTATAACATCCCAAAAAACAGGAGGAAAAAAACGCGATGAATAAAAAACAATATTGATAATTTTTCATTTATTACTCCTGTAATTATTATCGTTTACATGCATAACCAAAAACCTGCTTAAAATGGAGTCTCGATTCTATCTCTGTATTGTCAAAACAACAATAAAAAAACAGAAGGCATAACCTTTTATTAAGCATTATACCTTCTGTTTATTACAATACTTTATCAAAAGTCTAAAACACTATTCAACTAAACAATCAGCGCCCTCGTGTTTACATGCAGCCTTGTCCACATCACCCGGCTTTCTCTTCCAACCCAGGAGCAAGTCGGTATATTCACCGTGCTTCCAGAAATCGTATGCCTTATGCTTTATCCCCACTCTCTCTTCCAAAGCCTTTATTCTTCTAAGTTTGCTTGCTTCCGCCTTTACCTGAATCAACCAGCGGTCCTGCAGAAAAGCACCTTTACCATAAGTGGCACCATACATTGCTCCGTGTGCCATTGCCTTGTAAACAGCATTGGTAATATACACCAGCATCTCAAATGCCGTCCGCTCTATATCGGATACATTATACATCCTGCCTTCACCACCAAGGAGACTAAAGGTATAATGACCTGCGTAGTCAGGCGCCAAATCTTGGGGCATCGGATCCAGCATCCCGTCATTATAAAGGTCAACCACTATTTTCATGGCTTCGCGCCATTTTGTAAAACTGACTTTTATCGCTTCGTCCATCGCCTCAAGTTGATCAGCCGCAAATCTTGGAGAATGGCATCCTTTGCATGTGTTTATCCAACTCTGTCTGGCCTCCTTATATTTTGGGGCGCCCCTGTCGACCAATGATGTGCCCATGTGACTATTTACTGTGGAGAATTTTTGTGCATTATGTTCTCCATCTCTCATATGACAATATGCACAAGTGGGCGTTTTGTAATTTTCAGGTTTCATTGGTTTTGTCCAGTCCCACGTATGCTGCTCCGACTCATAAATCATCCCATGATAGGATTCCCTGTACATTTCGTATTCATAATGATCCAAACCTGTGTGGCAAATACCACAATTGTTTGGTTTTCTTGCTTCAGCTAAGGAAAAATCATGCCTGGTATGACATCCATCACACCTGTTCTCCGCTATCCCATGACATGTAGCACAGGCAGTCACCTCGGCTGCAGGTTTTGCAATCTGCCACGGGGCTTCGATTGTACTCACATGAAAGGCATAGGTGTGCGAAGCCATTGCCCCGCCACGATGCCCTTCTTTTTGCTCCGGATGACACTCCCCGCAGTGTTGCCATGAAGGCATGTATAATTGTTGGTGATTGTTGCCATGGCATTTATCACAGCCAACCACCTGTTCTACTGCAGCATGTTTACTCTTCTTCCATTGCGCTACAATACCAGGGGTCTGGATCGTATGGCACATAAGACATTCCCCGTGCGTGAATTCACCTCCAATTGCCTGGTTTGGTGTATAATAATGATCAGGGTCGTACCATCTCATAAGAGGTAAAAAACTAAATAATTTCCCAAATTTGCCTTCGCCCGGCAATAATTCCTTTGGCGGCGTATATGTCGCTGTTAAACCTAAATGATACACATCTCCGGAGTTGTCTGGCCCGATTTTCTCTCCGGTAAGTTCGGAAATAATTTGTTGTATAGTTCTGGCATCTTTAGGATGAGTGTCAGCCGCATCTTCTTTGACGGCAGGGGCATGTTTTTCTTCCTGTTTTTCAGAAACAGGAGGTTCTGCTTTTTCTTCTGGTTTTTCCTGCTTCACAACTTCTTTTTTCTCTTCTTTTGGAGTCACAGTTTTTTGTTCGGTTTTTGTATCTTTTATCTCTGTGGTAGCATCCCTTTTTTCTGATTTTTCAGATTTGGAGGAAATTTTTTCTTTTTTTTCTTTCTTTTCCTTTATGTTAATTTCCGCATCTGCATGTACATACCTGAAACCAAACTGTTCGCCAACAAAAAGGATGAACAGGCACATCACCACTGCGACTTTTAGAAATTTATACATACTCTATGCCTCCTTTGTACATTAATTAATTTTCCTTGCTGAAAACCATTACTTTTTTACTATCTCAACCTTCCAGATATCCGGTCCTTGCTCGATATATTTCCATTCCATTTGACCGGGACGCTCCGCTTCTAATTGATATTTTAAAGGTTTTGGGTCATGATCATTTATCAATACCATCATCTCTCCCGCTCTTAATCCGTCAAACGTATTAAAAATTTTTGGATGTCGCTCTCTTGGTATAATATTTCTCACATCCAGTATAATTCGGTCTTCAATATTCATCTATTCTCCTTCGCAAAAATATTTATTATGGTGGCGGTATAACATACTGCAATATAGTCATTTGTTTACTTGCTTTTATTTCAAACTGTTCAACGCCTTCAAAAATTACTAACGAATCCGCCTTAAGACTACAGGTATCAGACCCCTGCGTTAAAGAACCATTGCCCGAAACCACTAAGAGAATTATCTGAGAATTCGTTATTTTCGGTATAACTTCCTGGCCTTCTTCCATGCACAACAATTCCAGCAGGAGGTTGTTACTCTTAAATAATGTATCCGATAGATAACTCTGCTGTGAAAATTTTACTTTTTCTTCTAAAACTATTTTACCCATGTTTAATACCTCTACCCTCCTGCACTTACTGCTAAAACAACCATTCTTTCAAGACACTTCATCCCCCGAGAAGAACCCTCAGGTGCAACAATAACCATTCCTTTTTCCATTGTAATTTTCTCATCATCCAAGGTAAAAATCCCTTTGCCCTCCTTCACATAAAATATACCTGCAGAATTCCCGGCGTGGGGAGGAATTACTTGCCCCGGCTCCATGCAAATGAGAGGCATTTTTACTTTCGGGGAGGCATACAGAATATTGGGAATAAAATGATCTTTGTGGAATGTTATTTTTTCTTGCAGGTTAATATGTTTCAATGTTTATCTATCTTCCTCTTAAATCTTTTTAAAAATTAAATTATATGTTTATCAACTATTTTTTCCGTTTGTAGATGCACAGGCTGTTTAATTATTATGTCTTATTTATTTCTTTAGATGCGGCTTCATTTAGCTCCTGCACAAATTTATCAACATCCGTATTATGCATCATACATGCCAAATTTATATCCTCCGTACCAAAAGAGGGGCAATCAAAACAACCCTTTCCAAAATACTTTGTAAAAACTTCTTTAGTCGCAGGATATTTCTTTGTCACTTCCCCTGTACTCATTTTTTTTGTAATAAGAACTTCTTTCTCCATATTTAATCCTCCATACATTGTGCGCGTGAGTGCGCAAGATTTCTTTCTATCTCCTGCAAAATATCATTTGCAACCTCTATTGCCTTTAAACCTTCTTCCCCTGAAACTTCCGGTTCCTTGTTTTCCAAAATACACGTAACAAAAGACTCCAGCTCTTTTTTTAGTGGTTCGTAATCATCCATTTTAATATGTTCTACCTTTAGCAAATCTCCAAACACATAGCTTTTTAGGTCTGCAATGGTCGAAACATCCATCTCTGAAATATTAAGCGCACTGAGGGTTAGTTTGGGGGATTTTTTATATATTAACCCTTCTTTCTTCTGATAATCAATGGAAATATATGAGTCTTCGGAAAACAATCTCACTTTCCGCATAGGCTGAATAGACACCCTGCTGGCAGTGATGTTTGCCACACAGCCATTCTGAAATTGAATGCGTGCATTTGCAATATCCTCTTTGTCGGCAATAACATTTACGCCAACAGCATCAATTTTCTTCACCTTTGAGCCTGTCATATTCAGTATTATATCTATGTCATGTATCATTAAATCCAGGACAACGCCTATATCGGCAGATCGAAATGTGAAGGGACTTAAACGATGGCACTCTATAAATCTTGGATTGGAAGAGAGTTTTTTTATTGCAACAATAACCGGATTAAACCTCTCAATATACCCCGCCTGAAGCACAAGTCCTTTCTTCTTGCTTAGACTTATTAATTCTTTCGCTTCAGATACAGTTCCTGTCATTGGTTTTTCAACGAGGACGTGAACACCATGAGTAAGGAAGTCTTTTGCAATTGCGTAATGCGATTTTGTGGGAACAGCAATACTTACGGCAGAAACCTTATCTATTACATCCTGATAATTTACATACCATTGTGTATTATAGCGCCGGGCTATTTTTTCTGCTTGTTTGTTCAGTACATCAACCACTCCAACCAATTCGACGCCTGGTAATTCAGCAAATACCCTGGCATGCTCTTTCCCTAAATGACCGACACCTATTACCGCCACCTTTAACTTATGCATACTTACCTTCTAAAATTGCCAAAAACAAACCCTCTTCTTCTCTTTAACCTGGTTGAGAATATACCAGACTACGGAACAATTGCGGACGGCAACATTTGGTTTTGTGGTAACAATTTAGTTTTTTGAAAAAGAAGGTGGCGTGGCATTTGCGCGGGGTGCACGGAATACGAAAAGACATTGCTTTTATTGGAGTTTTTCAAAAAACTAAATTGTTACTTGGGGTGAAACTCTCAGTATTTCTCTATAACGCCCATGCTTACCTTTTTCAATATTTCTCAGAAATGTGATCAGATATTCAACTTCAGGTGAAATGTATTCTTGTTTCTCTATTTGCCCCAAAATTTTATTTCTATTTAACTCATCAGAACGAAATAATACACGGAATGAATCTTTAATCTTATCAATTTGTTCTCCGGAAAACCCCTCTCTTTCCAGCCCGATTACATTAACCTGCCTTATTCTTGCCGGGTGCCCTTCAATTATTACGTATGGAGGCACATCCTGAACGATTCTTGTGTGTCCGCCTACATAAGCATAACGACCTATCGTCACAAATGGTTGTATACCTACTAAACCCATAAGTTTAACCCCTTTTTCCAATACAACGTGTCCTCCCAATAATACACCATTCGCCAGAAGGACGTTATTTTCTATTATGCAATCATGGGCAACATGCGAACAAGCCATAAAAAAGCAATTGTTGCCTATTACCGTTTTCCCACCACCGCCAGCGGTACCTCTGTTAATAGTAACCCCTTCTCTCACAGTGTTATTATCTCCCATAAGCAGCAAAGATTGTTCTCCGCAATACTTAAGATCTTGCGGTTCAGCGCCCAATACCGCATTTGGATAAATAACACTATTTTTCCCTATTGTAGTACATCCAATTACCGTTGCATTATTCTTTATTACGGTCCCATCGCCAATGGTAACATTTTCACCGACAACAGAAAAAGGACCAATTTCGACATCGCTGCCTAATTTAGCACCGGGGTGAACAAGTGCCCATCGATGAATTTTCATTGCGTCTCCCCGTTTCTTTGTTTTCTTAAAATGATCAGGCCATTTTATTCATACCTGAATCTTGCCTCATTGCTTACCACTGAATAGTGTACCTTGTAAACGCTACCTTGAACGGTTGCTGCCATCGTTTTATACAAAAGGTGGATTTAATCCATTTGTTTAAAAACCCGAAACAGCGTATTCTCTCTAAGCCTTCATTTATTAGCGATTACAAAGGAAGATACCAAAAGTATTATGTAAGATTCAGACAATAATTCATGCCTTACATGCGATATTTGCTATTTTTCTTGCCAATTCTGCGTTCAGGAAATGTCCGGATCTTTTTGCCACGATGTGTCCCTTAAGAACAACATTGGCCAAATAAAGATCTCCGATAAGATCCAAAATTTTATGCCTTACATGTTCATTCGGGAACCGTAATTCTGCAGGACTCATAGAAAGAGGTTTTGTTATCTTTCCATCTTTCTGTATTACGTAGCTATTATCATCCGTGACGCCTTTTCCCAGTCCAAGCTTTTTGAATTCTTCTACGTATGTACTCAGGCCAAACGTTCTGGCGGAAGCAACTTCTCTGGAAAAATTTTCTTCATTAAATTCAATTTCATATGTTTGCTGACCTATAAAAAAACCGTCAAAGTCCAAGGTATAGGAAAGCAACAATCCCTCATTAATTGGCAACGCTGTAATACTTGCATTTCCATTGCTCACCATAATCGGCTCTTGAATTATGAATATATGTTTTTCCCCTCCCAATGCAACAACGGTTGCCTCCTTAAGGATATCCATGAAATATTTGGCGCTTCCATCGCCTGCTGGCATTTCCTGTCCATGGATTTCAATTTCTATATTGTCAATGCCTAATCCGGCAAGTGCGGCCATTACATGCTCTATCCCTTCAATTTCGGCATCATCCTTCTTCAAAAAAATGCGTTTTGCAGTGTTTGATAAGAAGTGAACATTCGCGGGTATTATTGGACGAG
>MHYI01000211.1:0-4467 GCA_001828295.1 Planctomycetes bacterium RBG_16_41_13
GGCACAATTTCAGGTCAATCAGAAGACCCTTTTCGTACCTGCCCGTTTCAGTGTAAGCATTGCCTAAATACATAAGACATTCAACATAATCCGGTACCTTTTCAATGATCCCTTCGAAAAACCAGATAATAAACTCTTCCCCCTCCTTTTGAAATTCAGGAGCACGAAGGGTGAAGTTATATTTGGGCAGTCTTATTGGTGAAAGCGCCCTTTTTTTTGATTCTGTTTTCATTTGAACAATCCACCCTGTATTATGTGTACTCTGTTAAAGAAACATTGCGTCAATCCCTATACAACCGTTTCGTTTTCTAAGACATCAACTACATTTGTACGGTATATCAATAGTGCAAATTACGCAATTAACCGTACCTCTTTCTTATATTTTGCCAATTTTATTGTTGCCACAACTGTTTCAATATTTTAAAACATATCCTTATCTTGTCAAAGTACAAAATTACCCGTTTTCTTTCTCAAAGGAAAATACATGACCATCGATAAACAATTGCTTAAAAACGCCCTTTCCGGCAAAAAAGATGTTGCGCTCAAAAAAATAACAGACCTCGTGGCATACAAGATATATGAGAGCCAGGAAAACCTTGGGGAAAAAGCAAACTACCTCGCCGCGATTGATGCCATCGTCCAATACCTGTCAGAAAATCTTCCCGACATTCATTCTTTCAGGGGAAAGCTATCACAACTTAACAAAGGAACGTTGTCTGTTCATAGGTTCGCAGATATAATTTATGAATATTACCGGGAGAATCATTTCCTTGACTTTGAGGTAGTAAAAAATCTTATCTCTACGGCAAAAGACGCCGACTTAAAAAAAATTACTGATATTGTGGCGTTTAAAATCTATCAGAGTCCCGAAGATAAGGGGCCTGAACTGAACTTTCTTTCCGCAGAAACATTTGTGGCGCATTATGTGTCAGAAAATTTTAAAAATATACCCGCCTTTAAAGAATATCTTGCCACCCTTGGAAAAGGAGATGCCGCTTTAGAGACGTTCGCACAAATTGTGTACTATTATTACTATCGGAATGAAAACGAGCAGTCTTGCGCAAATGAATGAAACCATACTGATCGTAGACGATGAACAGGATATTGTAAACCTTATTATGTACCATCTGGAAAAGGATGGTTACAAAACGATTACCGCTTCGGATGGCGAGACAGCGCTTGCGTTGTCGAAATCGGAACATCCGGCGCTTATCATCCTGGATCTTATGCTTCCCGGAATGAATGGTCTGGAAGTATGTAAGCGTTTAAAGTCGGATGAAGCGTTGTCCGGCGCTGCCATAATCATGCTGACCGCCAGGGGAGAAGAAGACGATATAACACTCGGCCTTAAACTCGGAGCAGACGATTATGTTACAAAGCCATTCAGCCCGAAAGAACTCGTGGCGCGGGTACATTCCGTACTAAGACGCACAAAGAATGTTTCCTCTAAAAAGGAATTGTTAGAAATAGGCGATCTGAAAATCAACATGGACAATTATGAAGTAAAGATTGGACGCGATCTCATCCCCCTCACACTTACCGAATTCAAACTATTGTGTCAATTGGCAGGCAAACCGGGCCGCGTATTTACCAGAGACCAATTGATTGATGCAATCGCCGGAGTGGAAACAATTATTGTTGACAGGACGATTGATGTTCATATAGCGTCCCTGCGAAAAAAACTGAAGTCGTTTAAAAACCACATCATCACGATACGAGGCATTGGATACAAATTCATGGAATGGCAAGCATGTTGAAACACAAGCCGGTTTTTAAAACATGTCTCCTCCTTTTTTTCCTCTTATCCGGTTGTTTCTTGCCCGCCTTTTATTACGTTCTCAGGGCAGTGAAATCGCACCATGTAGCCCTTCTCAACGAAAATATTCTCTCAAAGTCATCTGCGGCATATCGTTCTTTGGAAAACGTGTTGTTGGGAAACGAGAGGGGAAGAATTATTTCTGCCTGTGAAGATATCGGTAATTTACTCAAGGTCGGCATTGTTATCACGGATGCTGCCGGAAGTGTTGCCTATGCTTTCTTAAATGAAAATATACCGGAAGCATTCACGGAGGATAACGTTGTCGCATGCCTGCGTAAAGGTGGTAAAAACAATATATTTCACGATGGAGCACTCCATGTATCCCTCATTTCAGTACCCATTGTTATCCCTGATGTGGGCATAAAGCTCCTTGTCGTTATTTCCCCTTTTGAACACGCTCACGCCGCGATTTCCTCTGTTTCAAAAAAAATTACCGTGTGCCTTTTGATTTTTTTTGCTGTCAGTGCTGCCCTGGGATGCATCATTATCGAACGAATCCTCTCCCCCGTAGCAGAAATTACCCGGATTGCCAGGAATTTTCTCCGTGGCGATTTTACGACGCGGGCGGATGTTTCTTCCCGGAATGGGACAAAGGAGCTTGCCAAGGCCGTTAATACGATGGGAAACTGTTTGCAGGCGCAACAACAAATAATTTCCGATAATGAAAAACGGCTGACGGCTATTATAAATAATATGAAAGACGCCATCATGGTGGTGGATTTACAGGAAAGGATTCTGCTTATAAACAATATGGCAAAGACATTTTTTGGCATAGCAGAGATATCGCCTGGCAGGGATTATTTGTGGGAAAGGATAAGGAACGAAACGCTGCAAATACTGGTAAAACAGATAATGAAAACCAATACCGGATTTACGACAGAAATAGAATACGCTTCCCCAAAGAAAAAGCTGCTCCAGACGCAGTTTTCCCTGCTTCAAAAAGACAACAATACCATAGGGATTCTCATTGTATTCCACGACATTACTGATTTAAGAAAATTGGAAAACACCCGGAAGGAATTTGTCGCTAATGTTTCCCACGAATTGAGGACACCTCTTACCTCCATCAAGGGTTATGTGGAAACGCTGTTGGAAAACCATGCCGCTGATGGCGGGCATACGTATAACAGTTTGAAAGTTATTATGAAACATACACAAAGACTTGATAATTTGATTAAAGATATTTTAGAACTCTCAAAGCTGGAAACGAATGAATTGAAAATGGAGCTTCATGAATTAAACATATATGCGTGTATTGAGGACATATTGCACACCTACAAGGAACACTGCGAGGAAAAGAAACAATCGTTTCGTCCGCACATCTCACAAAACCTCCCTACTGTAGAATCAAATGAATACCTTTTACGGCAGCTACTGACAAACCTGCTTGACAATGCAATAAAATATACGCACGTGGGTGGGGACGTCATGCTTTCCATCTCCCCTGCGGAGGAAACAATACAGATTGAAGTTTCAGATACGGGCATCGGAATACCACACGAGCATATTCCCCGTATTTTTGAGAGGTTCTACCGGATAGACCCGGCACGTTCAAGGGAAATGGGCGGAACAGGGTTGGGTCTTTCTATCGTCAAACATATAGTAAACCTTCATAATGGCGCCATAAAACTGAAAAGTACGGTTGGCAAGGGGAGTACCTTTACGGTCATATTGCCGCAAAAACAACAAAAACCGTCAGCCGTTTTTGATGGCAGATAACGATGGCATGTGGAGGTGTTTTTCTAACTAAAGACCTTCCATACAAAAATAACGATCATCGCCGTTCCGATAATCCCTTTCATAAGGGTTCCGCCAACAAAACCGATAAAATTCCCCAGGCCTGATTTCATAGCGCCGGCGTAATTTTTCCCGCCAATCATTTCAAAAATAATGGTGCCGATAACAGGCCCTACAATTAATCCAATTGCCCCAGCCCAGAAAAACCCCGCAACGCTGCCCAGGATCGACCCTGCAATCCCCCATTTCGTAGCGCCAAATCTCCTGGCGCCGTACACAGTGCCTATGTTTTCGATAACTATGGAAAATACCGTTAGCAGTGCAAATAGTAACAACAGTGTCCACGTTATTTCGCTGAAACCCGTGAAGACGGCATAAAAAAAAGCCCCTAACCAAATTAACGGGATACTGGGGAGTATTGGAAGCACAATGCCCAGCATGCCCGCAATCATGATAATCATTGAAACGGCAAATAGTATTATTTCCCAAATATCCATTTTGCAAAACTGTTTTAAAGGTAATATTGATATCCGGTCAAAACGTATGACCGGAACGGTATTCTACGGGAAATGTCTGGAAAAATCTTGAATTTTATCTATCGTTAATTTATTGTTATTACAGATTTCTCAGAATACTCATCTCCATACACATTTTTTTTCATTTATTGATTACCTTGAATTCTGTAAATAAAACACTTTTAACTGCCATAATAGCAATAATTACGTTTTTGCTTGCTATGGGGTTGCTCTCCTTTAAAATCCTGGGGTCTGGGCTTCGAAAACAGGTACAGAACCACCTCTTTTCCGTTCGGGAAATTAAAAAAACACAGATACAGAACTTTTTCCGTGAACGGTACGGTGATATTAATATCCTCTCCAAAATCCGCTCATTATACAAAGTTTACCGGTTTT
>MHYI01000211.1:4760-5337 GCA_001828295.1 Planctomycetes bacterium RBG_16_41_13
TTGGTGCCTGTCCTGTTTTTGATAATGCCAATACATTTTTAGGGGTAATTATTGTTGAAATATCCTATTCGAAACTTGATGCTATTGTGTCACAATGGGATGGATTGGGAAAAACAGGAGAGATTTATATTATTGGCGAAGACAAATTAATGAGAACAAAGTCAAGATTTCTCAAAGAAAATACTATTTTAAAAATGAAAATAGACACAAAATCTTCGCGGGATGTCATTCTTGGCAATACCTACATACAACGAGTGAAGGATTATCGCAACCTTCCCGTGATCAGCGCGTATACACCTCTTGATGGTTTAAGGGATGTGAAATGGTTTCTCCTTGTGGAAATGGATGAAAAAGAAGTATTGCATCCTTTTAGTGTGCTGGAAGCGTACCTTGTAGTTGTTGCATCTGTTATCTTCGTTATTTCTATTGTATTTCACCGGTTTATCAGGAAAAAAAGCCCTGGTATAAACATCCTTCCGCCGTCTTCTTCAGATTTCAAATGAAATCCGGAAAAACGCGCCTGCCGCATAGTGCAGCGACGAAGTATTTGCTATTACGGTTGCTGCGTCTCCTCATA
>MHYI01000211.1:5414-5510 GCA_001828295.1 Planctomycetes bacterium RBG_16_41_13
GTCCACTAAATACATGTAGTGCGACGTGGTTCGTCGCACCACAAATGACAATTTCCCGTTTCAAAAGACTAAGGTGTTACGATTTTATTTATACGG
>MHYI01000212.1 GCA_001828295.1 Planctomycetes bacterium RBG_16_41_13
CTATTTTTTTTTGATGATATGATTTATTAATTATGTAATCCATTTTTAAGATTGTTTTAAGTCCACTTTCTTTATCTTCCCGCTCGATGTTTTAGGTAATGCTTCCAGAAATTCTACACGATGGGGCACCTTATATAATGGAAGCTGCTTGTGACAGTGGGCAAGCAGTTCTCTGTTAGTGCAGGAAAACTTATCCTTAAGGACAATACATGCCTTAATGGCCTCTCCTAATATCTCATCCTCTACTCCGACAACAGCCACTTCATGAACAGCGCTATGCTCTAATAATATCTCTTCAATTTCCTTTGGAGATATGCGATGTGCTCCGCTCTTAATTATATCGCTTTTACGACTTACAATATAAATGAAACCTTCTTCATCAATCCTGGCCAGATCTCCTGTCCAGAGCCCTTCTTTTCTAAGTACTTGCGCTGTCTTCTCAGGCTCTTTCCAGTATCCTGCCATAATATTTTCTCCTCGTGCGACAATTTCTCCAACCTCCCCTTGTTTAACCGGGTAACCATCAGGAGTCAACACATCCAGAGTTACTCCAGGGATAGCCTTGCCTATAGAACCCCCTTTGCGTGATAGCTCATCCGGTTCAAGATAGGACAGGCGAGCTGAGGCCTCAGTCTGACCATACATAATGTATATTGCAACATGAGGTAATATAGACTTTAACTCATGAGTAATCTTAGATGACATCGCCCCCCCTGCCTGGGTAATATACCTGAGATTCGGAAATTTATAATGTCGTATAGCCGAACGGTTCAGGAGGATCGCGAAAGTGGAGGGGACACCTGAAAACCCCGTAACTTCTTCCTTTATCATGTCCTCTATTATTTCATTTGGATAAAGAAATTCCTGGCGCACTACCAAGGTACCCCCTACTGCAATGTGAGTAAGCAAGACAGAGTTGCCATATGAATAGAAAAATGGCAATACGGCCATAGCACGGTCATCTTCCGTGAGTTTCATGTATTTTATTACAGAACCAGTGTTTGATGACAGATTGGAATGACGCAGTACAACTGCACTGGCCTGTCCTGTAGTCCCTGAAGTATAAATTAGCTGGGCGATATCAGAGTCAGCAACATTTGGCAAGGGAATAGACTTCCCTGACCATAAGTCTAATACTTCATCGTAGTTAAAACATCTAAAGTGTGGGTTTTCAATAAGACCTGCCTTCCATCCAATGATTGCAACAGCTTTAACTGAGGGGACTGAATCGGTGAGTGCAGACAGATATTTTATGAATTTTGCCTGGGATAGAACAGCAAACATCTCACAATTATTGAGTTGATACTCAAGTGTTCTAACAGATGTCTGGATATTTAAAGCAACGACTATTCCTCCCGCCATAAGAATCCCAAAATACGATTTGATGTATTCAGACGGGTTATCCATAAGAATTGCTACTCTATCGCCTTTTCTGAGACCAACATCCATAAGCCAGTTAGCTATAGAGAAAGATCCGGAAAATATTTCTTCGTATGTGAAAGTTTTGTCTTTATGTACTACAGCCTCTTTTTTTGGAAACCTTTCTGCAGACAGAATGAGATAGTTGTGTAGTAACATTTTTGAAATCCAAGCTAAGGTTAATTAACCAGTTTTTCTTATTATAAAATCTGCCAGGCGATTGACACTGTCCAGGTTTTCCGGGATTAGTTCTACGTCATCAACTTGAAAACCGAACGTTTCTTCCATCCAATTTATGACTTCCAGTACGCCTGTGGAATCTATAATCCCTTTATCAAGAAATGAATCATCATTAACAAGTGCATTATTTTCAGCTTCAAAAAGAAAGTTCTCGAATATGAATTGCCGAATTTGTTCATGCATAAGACACCCTTTCTGTTTAATTATATTAATGTATAAACTAAGTTGCGAAATTCTCAATAAACAGTCGGTGTAGAAGTTGTGTTGATAATATCCCCACCAAGGCCATGTTATCTTTAAAGCCGATGACCCTACCTCTTTTACATTTATTGATAAGGAAGCTGACAGGTTTTGGGTTGAAGTATCCATATTCCCCAATACACTCCTCTGTCATTAATTCTTCCATATAGTCATCTGCCTTCCCATTATGGAAAAAACTCTTACTATCCGGCGCCAAATAGGGCTGTTTATGCCGCTTAACAATCTCCTGAGGAAGGTAGGACTTCATACATTCCTTCAGGATATATTTTTCGTTTAACACCTTTATCTTGAAATGGCCTGGAATCCTGGCACAAAATTCAACTACACGGTGGTCCAGGAAAGGATAGCGCCCCTCTATGGAGTTGCCCATTGAAACCCTGTCTCCCTGTGATGAGAGTATATAGCCTGGAAGAAGGCTCCGTGACTCGATATATTGAGCCCTGACAAGCACTGGCCATGTAGAGAACTCTTTAGGCAAACACATTGTGAGAGACTCCTCCGGAGTTTGACCGTTAATCCTCTCCCGCAATTCCTTAGAAAAAAATAGCTTATTCTTAGAAGCTGTCGCCCATCTGGGCCTGTGAGAAAACAAAATGTCTGATATATCAGATAAACCTTTATTGAAAAATGCCTCACGATAAACATTGGCCTGCCCTTGGAAAGCAGGTAAATATGGGTATAACCTCTTAAGCAGCAATGGCCGATACCGTGAATCAGGAAATCGCGCACAGAATTCTCGAATCTTCGTCTCTTTAAATATATCGTAACCACCCAGTATCTCGTCAGCCCCCTCACCTGTCAACACCACTTTAATATTATTTTCCCGAACAAGTTTTGAAAGTAAAAACAATGGGGTTGGGGCCGTCCTTAGTATAGGTTTTTCCGCATGCCAAATCACCTTTGAAAAGTTACGACTTATATCATCATAACTGCATTTGACCTCATGATGTTCAGTTCCAAGTACCCTTACAATTTCTTTTTGATATATGCTTTCATCATAATCTTTATCCTCAAAAGCAACTGAGAATGTATGCAATGAACTGTTATTTAAGTAACGTATCAATGTTGTAATCACCGAGGAATCAATGCCTCCGCTTAAGTAGGCGCCTACAGGAACATCAGATCGAAGCCGCAGCCTTGTTGCATCAATGAGCAACTCCTTTAATCCTTCAATTGTATCTTCAAATGTTTCTTCGGTAAGATAGCCCGAAAAAACAATATCCCAGTATTGCTGAATTTGAATATTGCCATTTCTGATCCTCATATAATGACCTGGCGGCAACTCATAAACATCTTTAAAAGCTGTTCTGGGAGGAACAGTGCACCATATTGTAAATACTTGATCCAATGCTACAGGATCAATTTCCCGAGGAACTTCTCCGGCAGCAAAAATAGCCTTTATTTCTGAGGCAAAGTAAAAATTATTAAGAGTCTTTGTATAGAATAATGGAATAATACCCATTCGGTCTCTCGCCAGGAATAACTCCTGAGTTTTTTCATCCCATATAGCAAATGCAAATTGTCCATTAAGATATTTAAGGCATTCCGTACCATAATCCTCGTAAAGGTGGATGATTACCTCAGTATCTGACTCGTTTGAGAATCTGTGGCCCTTTTTAATAAGATCCTGGCGGAGTTCAAGGTAATTAAATATCTCTCCATTAAAGGTAATCCAAACAGACCCATCCTCATTTGACATAGGTTGCCGGCCACCGGTAAGATCAATAATACTTAACCTGAGGTGTCCTAACCCAATACGTTTTTTTTGATACAAACCTATCCCGTCTGGGCCACGATATTTGATAACAGATAGCATCTTATTTAGAATATCAGATGTTTTATCAATCCCATTATCTTTAAGATGTAATATACCTGCTATACCGCACATGAAGTTGCTCTGGATCTAACCTTTTTATGAACCAACTATCTCATCATTCTATTAACTCTTGTTTTTTTGGGGAGCTGGAATTATCTACTTCTTTACGAGGTCGTCAATTATAGTGTTATGCTATTTTTCAGAAGGACACAGACAGACCGGTCATTTCGAGGCTCACCTCCCACAGTCGTTTGGCTGCATTTTCATCGTAGGAGGCGTTTGATGAACGAACCGCTTTCAGGTTTGAAAAGTATTTACCGCTGACCCCTTCAACATCAGGAGATGTTGCCAGATAGACGCTCGTCTTAGCTCCTTCTATCGGCCCAATCAGATTTCTTGCCAGCAAATGTGCTGTCACATGCTTAGCCCAACTTATCCAGCCATTATTCTTACAGAATTTCGTAATAACACCTCCAGGATGAACCGCATTCACTGTTACTACTGTCCCTTTTAAACGTCTTGCCAGTTCATAGGTAAAAAGAACATTAGCAAGTTTTGAATGCGCATAGGCCTGCTTCCCCATATATTCTTTCTTGAATTGTACATCATCAAATTTGATCATAGAACAACCCGCGTGTGCACTTGATGAAATATTGATGATGCGGGACGTTCCACTCGCTCTCAACGGCTCAATCATTAAATTTGTGAGCAAAAAATATGCAAGATGATTGAGCGCAAAGGTCATCTCATAACCATCTACTGCCTCTTGACGACATATAAACTTGGCTCCGGCATTATTTACTAAAACATCTAATCGCTGGTAGTTATTTTTAAATTCCTCTGCTAATCTATGAATCTCTTTTTGAGAGGACAAGTCAGCCAGCATGAATTTTACTAAGGAATTGCCGGTCTTGCTTTTAATTTTATTAACCATGTAAGCGCCCTTTTGGGGATTTCGACCAACGACAATAACAGTAGCTCCACGTTGAGCTAATCCAATAGCCGTTGCCGCGCCTATTCCTGAAGTTGCGCCAGTAACCAAACAGATTTTTCCGGCCATGGGTTCCATGTTTTCCTTTTTATATCGTCATTCTATAACTGCTAAGAATAGATGCAATTCTGACACATATCTAATCTTACCTCCCCACATCAAAACAAGTTCCTTTTTTTTCAATTTCATCAACAATAAACTTGCTAAATGAGAAGGAACAAGTAAACGCAGGAGATACGGAATTTAGAATATGTACAGAATTTCCACCATACTCCAGAACAAAGTCCATAACTAATGACATCTTTTCTCTATCAAGAAGTTGGGCTCTGATTCCTGGTTGAATAAAATTGCCAAATTTTTCTTTTTCTATTTTTTTAACCAGAAGAGAGGCCTGATCTTTCAAATACCACCCGCAATATTTCTTAATTTCCTCTAAAGCAAGTCTTCGAAAATTAAATGAATTAAAGATAAACAGTTTGGTTTCATAGAATAATGTTTCCATCATTTCATTGAAGTTAAAATTAGAAATTCCCTTATAGTTTTCTTTCCAGAAGGCAGGAATAGCCGTAGGGCCTATCTTAACCTTTCCATCTACACTCTTCGTAAAATGGACACCTAAGAATGGGTTTTGCAAATCAGGAACTGGGTAGATATGTTTTCCGATTAAATTATTATCATTATATTGCAT
>MHYI01000213.1:0-310 GCA_001828295.1 Planctomycetes bacterium RBG_16_41_13
ATACAGACGGCTTCCCATGCATAACGATAACGACACACAACAATTCAATCCCTCGTCATATGGATTTAAAACAACACAGGTGCTCACCTGCACAGAATGTGATTACCTGATAGAAAGCATTCGCGCAGAGATACGGAAAACCGTTCATCCGGAACAGTTTGACCAATGGTTTTCCCGCATGGAAATCTCCTCTATTACCGATAACAGCATTACGTTTGCCGTGCCAGGCGATTACATAAAAAACCGGATATGCGGAGATTACCTGGAATTCATTTCGAATATAGTGTATAAACTGCTGCACCCCTCATTT
>MHYI01000213.1:374-2803 GCA_001828295.1 Planctomycetes bacterium RBG_16_41_13
AATGACATCTCTCATGCAAATGCATTGTCTATGAATATTGTTTCTCCCTCATCAATAAACAAAAGATATGCCTTCGAAAACTTTGTTGTAGGCGCATGTAACCGTATGGCGCACGCAGCGGCAGTTTCCGTTGCCGGCTCTCCGGGATATGCATATAACCCTCTTTTTATCCATGGCGCCAGCGGACTGGGGAAAACGCATCTTCTGCATGCCATTAATAATTTCATCCTTCAAAAAGGCCATTTGAAGACGTTGTATTTATCCTGTGAACATTTTGTAAACCACTACATTTCCGCAATACAATCCAACAACATGGAAGCATTTAGGAAGTTTTACCGGAATGTGGACGTGCTTTTGATGGACGATATACAATTTTTTGAGAATTCCTGCGGAAGCAGGGAAGAGTTTTTCCATACCTTCAACGCCCTTTATAATGACGGAAAACAAATTGTCATCACAAGCGATTATCCCCCGGAATCTATTGCATACATGGAAGACCGTTTGGTATCCCGCTTTAAATGGGGGCTTGTATGCGGCATTAGTGTGCCTTCCCTGGAAACACGCGCCGCAATTGTTGAAAAAAGGGCTGCCGCCTGGAATATTAAGGTTTCCCATGAATCCGCCGTATACCTCGCGGAAAATATACCGGGCAATATCCGGGAACTGGAAGGCGCCATTGCGCGGCTGAGCAATGAAGCAAAGGCAACAAATAATGCCGTTTCTTTCGATTTCATCAGAAAGGTCTCCCGGGAAATATCGGGCAGTAAAAAAACCGTTAGTATTGAAGCGGTTCTCGGCGCCATCTCAAAAAAATTTAATGTGAGCGTTTCAGAGCTTTTATCGAAGCGCCGAACGCGTACCGTGGCGCTGCCAAGGCAAATAGCTATGCATCTTTCGAGGAAATTAACCAATATGTCCCTGACAGAGATAGGGGGATACCTTGGCGGGAGAGACCATTCAACCGTAATACATGGTGATGAAACTATCATCAAAAAGGCAGGGAATGATAAAAATCTTTCGTTTATTATACAAAAGCTGGAAGGTGAATTGTTGAAATAATGTTATTATCACAAGGAGGCATGAGTTTTCGCCTGCCTCCGCGGAAAAAGATAAAACATGTGGGTTCAGGCAGAGACAGATTTAAAACCTGTCTCTGCCTGAATCCACGGAGAAATCTGTAGAATCTGTGGTTTAAGTCTTTTTTTTACCGGTAAGCGGCTTCGCCTTACCGGCATGTGTATAGTAGCAAGCACGTGTTTACCCCTTTTTCACATAAAAACCAGGAATCATAACAATGAAAATACTATTTTCAGGAGACGCTTTACATAAGGGTTTTAGCTTAACGGCAAGTGTTGTACCCTCTTCCGCCATGAAACAAATTCTGCAGGGGGTAAAGCTGGAGGTGGCGGACAACTGTGCTGAGTTAACCGCAACAGATCTGGAAGTGCTTGTTAAATACAGGATACCGGCAAAGGCATGCGAAGGTGAAGGCGGTATTGTACTGCCTGCATCAAGGGCTAATAATATTTTTCGGGAATGGGCGGGCAACGAAGAAATTTCCGTATCGGTAGAAGCAGGACATTGTACTTTGCAATCAAAGGGTGGAAGCTTTAAGATTTTGGGCGACGACTGCCTTCAGTTCCCTAATATAACAAAAACAGACGTAACTTCATTTGTCGAAATAGACGGTGAAATACTTGGTAAGATGGTGGAAAAGGTTGCATATGCGGTATCTTCCATAAAAGCGCTCAGCATTTACAGCGGGATATCGGTTAAAATTTTTGGCGACACTATTATCATGGTAGGCTCCGATATGAACAGGCTGGCAGTGGTAAAACGAAAGGTCCATAATCCGGAAAACGTTTCCATGTCGGGAATAGTGGGCGTAAAATGCCTGACTTTTTTGCAGCGTTTTGTATCGGAATGCAAAGGTACATTGATGGTCGGAATGGGCGAATCACAAATACATTTCATCGGAGAAAAAGGAGAGGTAATATCGCAACTCATAGATGGAAAATATCCAAACTATGAAGAGGTGATACCCAAAAACAACGATAAAAAGATTGAAGTGAACCGGGATGAGCTATTATCCATAGTAAGAATGGCGTCATTTGTCACCAATGACGAATACCGGGTGGTCGAATTTTCATTAACAAAAAACAAACTGTCAATCTTTTCGAGCGCCGCAAATGTCGGGGAAGCGGCATTGGAAATTGCAGCGCAATATGACGGGCCTGATTATTCGAATACCTTCAATCCTGATTACATTTTAGATTTTTTAAAGGCTTCAGATTGCGAAACGATCACCATTGAACTTGGCGAAATCGACGATGCAGCATTGTTTAAAACCGGGCATGAAGAAATAAACGTCATGATGCCCGTTGAATGGAAGTAACAGTGCGCATCACAAGCCTCAACCAAAAAGGTTG
>MHYI01000213.1:2968-5922 GCA_001828295.1 Planctomycetes bacterium RBG_16_41_13
AAAGGAACTCTTTCCCCCCAAAACCCTCTCCCGCACAAATTCCCTGCATAATAATATCAGGAACGCATGGCGAAACATCGTCGGCGATGAAATATACCAGATCACCAGGATTGATGGGTTAAAGAACCGGATTTTGTATATAAATGTTGAGTCCTCCGCCCTGATTCACCATTTGACTAACTTTGAACGGCATGCTATAATCCAAAAGATTAACGAGTTAATGGGGAAAAAATCTATAGATGACATTCGTTTTAAGGTGGGAAATATAAAATAATGACGAATAACGATACTTTGGACGCCGTTTTGGAAGCAGATGCCTATGATGCAACGTCAATAAAAACATTGGGGGGGATTGAAGCCGTCAGAAAGCGCCCGGCAATGTATATTGGAGATACCACCGCCAGGGGGCTGCATCACCTGGTTGAAGAAATCGTTTGCAACAGCGTTGATGAAGCCCTTGCCGGTTTCTGCGAAAACATTGCCGTAAAAATGAATATCGATGGCTGTGTAACCGTTGTTGATGACGGACGCGGCATCCCTGTCGACATACATAAGGAAACAAACAAATCTGCATTGGAAGTCGTCATGACAATGCTGCATGCCGGCGGTAAATTTGAACATAAAAGCTACAAGACATCAGGGGGATTACACGGCGTCGGGGTGTCTGTCGTAAATGCCTTAAGCGAGTGGCTTGAAGTGGAAGTAAAAAGGAATGGCCATGTATACTTCCAGAGGTATGAGAAGGGGGAAGTTATTACCCCGGTGGAAACAAGGGGGATAACGAAAAAACGGGGCACAAAAATTGTTTTTAAACCAGACCATGAAATATTTGAAGACACCACATTTTGTTATGAGACGATCGCAAAGCGGTTGCGGGAATTCGCATTTCTCAACAAAGGGCTAAAAATAACCTTTACCGACGAAAAAACGGATAAAAACGAAACGTTTCAGTACGAAGGCGGTATAAAGGCATTTGTAGAAGAACTGAATAGCGGCAAAGAAGTGATCCATAAGGATATCATCTATCTGGAAAAGGAAATTAATGAAATCGTCGTGGAAGTGGCCTTTCAATACAATGAAAGTTACAACGAAAATATCTATTCGTTTGCGAACAACATAAATACGGTAGAAGGCGGCACTCATTTAAGTGGTTTCCGGGCAGCGCTCACCCGAACACTAAACAACTACCTTAAAAATAAGAAAATACAAAGCGAGGAGAAAGCCCCCACGGGAGATGATTACAAAGAGGGGCTTACGGCGATTATCAGCATCAAATTACCCGAACCTCAATTTGAAGGGCAGACAAAAACAAAACTGGGGAACAGAGAGGTCCAGGGTATTGTAGAAACAATCATCGGGGAGCAGCTTGGCATATATTTCGAGGAAACGCCGGCAACAGCAAAGGCCATTATTAACAAGGGAGTCGAAGCCGCAAGGGCAAGAGAAGCCGCAAAAAAAGCCAGAGACCTTACCCGAAGAAAGGGAGCGCTAAGCAGTTCTAACCTTCCCGGGAAACTGGCGGACTGCTCTTCCAGGGATTTTGAAACATCGGAGCTTTTTTTAGTGGAAGGCATCTCTGCGGGCGGTACCGCAAAGCAAGGTAGAGACAGGAGGTTTCAGGCAATCCTTCCGCTCAAAGGAGTCATATTAAATGTTGAAAAGGCACGCATAGATAAAATGCTCAGCAATGAAGAAATCAGAACCCTCATATCCGCTTTAGGCACAGGCATCGGGATTGATGATTTCAACCTGAAAAATCTGAGATATGCAAAGATCATTATTATGACGGATGCGGATATTGACGGCGCCCACATCAGAACCCTTTTGCTCACCTTTTTTTTCCGCCAGATGATCGAATTGATAGACAAAGGACATGTTTACATAGCGCAGCCGCCGTTATTTAAAATAGTCAAAAATAAAAAACAGGAATATATCTATGACGATAAAGGACTGCAAAAAAAATTAATCACGTTCGGCATAGAAGGAACAGTAATGGAAATCTGCGGCGATAAAAAAGAGACGCTCGACAGCCAAACGCTGGAAAAACTATTGCCACTCCTTGTACAAATGGAAGAGCACATTAAATTTTTAAGCAAAAAGGGTGTCTCTCTAAGAAAATTTTTGTCGCTGAGAAACAAGGAAACGGGAAGACTGCCTTATTATAAAGTAACATACAAAGACGAAATAACGTATCTTTCTTCGGAAGAGGATCTGGAAGCGTACATAAAAGTGAAGCAACAAAAAGAAGGAAAAGAATTGGAAATCCTGGAAGAAGATGATATGGCTGATGTTAAAGAAAAAGGAGAAGGCGGGGCAATCGAGGTAATTGAATATCACGAATGCAAGGAAATTGAAAAGACAGTCAATGTGATAGAGGGTTTTGGATTTACAATAGATGAATATTTTCGCGGACAAAATGATGAGAAACCAAAATACAAATTAATGGCCGGCGAATTAGAGATTAATGCATTCTCTCTCAATGAAATACTGGAAAAAATAAGGGAAATCGCAAGGAAAGGCATGGAGATCCAGCGTTATAAAGGTTTGGGAGAAATGAACGCAGAAGAGCTGGCGGAAACAACCATGAACTTCAATACAAGAACGTTGCTGAGAGTAAAAGTTGAGGATGCGGCAAAAGCAGATGCCATTTTCAGCACCTTAGCCGGCAAAGACGTTCAAAGAAGAAGGGAATTTATAGAAAAACATGCCCTGGAAGTACGAAATCTAGATATATAATATTTTCGGTAACGATACTGTCTCGTTACCAAAAACAAAATAATTAATCACCCCCTTACTACCATCTCCCCCTCACAGCGTATCCAGGTTCAACAATTCAATCCGAACACAGGGAAAAACCGCAATAGTTTTTCATTTATTCTCCTGCATTATTTCCCCCCATTCCTTCCTCTTTACTCCCAGGAGCATGTCCGTGTATTCTCCATGCTTCCAGAATG
>MHYI01000213.1:5987-6158 GCA_001828295.1 Planctomycetes bacterium RBG_16_41_13
TCGTCTTTTATCTGTACCAGCCATCTGTCCTGCGCCCATTCCCAATATCCGTAGATGGGACTATAATAGGCGTTGTGCGCCTTCGCCTTATAGATCGCACCAGTGATATCCACCAGCATCTCATACGTAAGCCTTTCAATGTTGGAGACGTTATACTTTCTCATTTCACCT
>MHYI01000214.1:0-195 GCA_001828295.1 Planctomycetes bacterium RBG_16_41_13
TTTGAATAAGAGAAATAAAACGCTCCGCTTCAACATCACCAAGAGATTCCGTAAGTGCCTTTAGTCCCTTTATCCGTATTTCAGTGTCGGTAATCATATAATAAAAACATCCTTTATAAAACCCAAACTGGCATAGCCAAAACCAAACAAGCACGAGATAAAAAATACGAAGCACGAAATACGAAATACGAAACA
>MHYI01000214.1:334-1733 GCA_001828295.1 Planctomycetes bacterium RBG_16_41_13
GAGTAAATAGCTCTGTAGGAGCGGCCTGTATAAAATTGACAGGGAAACAGGTCGCTCCTGACGGAGCTAATATCTGCTATGGCGTCTTATCTTGCTACAAACAGGTTGCTCCTACGGAGCTTATAGGGAATACGTTTTTCAAAAGGCTAAAGTGTTATAAATTTATATAATTGTTTTTGATCAAGCAATCCGGATCAAAAAGCCTCAAACAAATGCGTAATAAACGTAAGACCAAAACTGGCAAGCGCCGTACCTATGAGTAATATGATAATGAGCAGCCCCTTCCCCACATCCTGCGCTCTGAGAGTGCCCAAGAGCATTGGCTCCCTTGATAAATAAGCGCTTGCAGCGTAAAGTTCTTCTCCTATCAAGGTATAGTCACACGTAGTGATAAAAAACGGCAACTGTGTATATGCGTCGGTGCCGGCAATTTGTATTGCCCCGGTGGATGCGCCTGTTTCGGCTAAAAGCAAAGCCTCAGCGTAGAAGTATCCCATAAAAAAATTGGCTGCAGGCCTTTCGCGCGTCATGATGCCGCTCACTGCTGCTACATAAGGAAATTGTTCAGCGGCAACAAGGAATACGTTGTCCTGATTGTAAGCATCAGGCCTTCCTGCTTCAAGATAAGATTCCTTTACCACTTCCTGACTAACGGACATGACGATAGGGTCACTGTTCACCACTTTGAGAGTTGCGTCGTAGTCTGCAATTTTGCGGGCAATCCTGCCCAGGATATTGGTGGACGCAATCGTTGATATTGTACCCATTGGCGTCAAGCCATGCACAAAAAGCACCGGTTTCCCCATTTCCGTGGCGCGTCCCAGGGCTTCATCAACCGCATCAAGCCCTCCGATCTTCCGCAAAAACATGTCGGGATTCCGCCTGGCATGCAGGATGAAATAGAGGACAATGGCCGAAAAAACAATCATAATGGCAAAATTATTGATCTTTTTCATGTCCAGCCAGTTTCCGCGTGGTGTGGCGAAAGCAATGCTTTCTGAAAAAACCTTTTCCTCCCCGGAAATTACAGCAAGTTTAAAATAAAAACGCTGCCTTTTTTCCAAGGTTTCTCCGTTAAAAACCTTTCGCGGATTTATCTGCACATAGTGATAATTCCCGTTGTCTTCCTTGTAGCCATAAATTTCAGGTGCGCCTTTTCGATAACAGGTATTTGATTGAATACGCAATGCTTCCCTTTCAAAGGAACCGTTTTTTTCTTTATCCGCATAAATAACATAAAAAACATCTGCACTGTCGCTGGGAGAAGCATCCCATGTGAATGACACCGTATCTCCGGCGTCGTTTGGTGTGTCAAAGGCTGAAAACTCTTTTGGAGGAATGAGAAATGAAGGCAACTCCGCATACAATTCTATAGCGGAAAAAAATGTTGTCAGACAAA
>MHYI01000214.1:2008-2160 GCA_001828295.1 Planctomycetes bacterium RBG_16_41_13
AAATTACTGATTTGGTACTTTGGTACTAATGAAAGATGCCGCGCTACTTTTGCGACCTGCAAGCCATGGACGGTTCATTATAATTTATGGTAGTTAAAATACAATAGGAAAAAACAATCAGGTATTTGGCAATTTATATACACAGATTCCTT
>MHYI01000214.1:2317-5371 GCA_001828295.1 Planctomycetes bacterium RBG_16_41_13
AGTAAAGGGCTTTGAAAATAATATTATCAAAGGACCCGTGAGGGTTCTGAAAAAAATGAGGGCTAATATATTCCCATACAACAAGCCCGTCCGGTGTAACCTGGAACATACGTCCATAGAACCCTTCGGTAATTAATGTATTACCATTCGATAAACGTTGTACACCTGATACACTTGGGCTGAAAAAATTCCATTCCGGCGAATCCTCATAATCCCAAACGATTTCGTTTGTTTCCGGTTTTATCTCGATGACGCGGGAATACGGTATATGTTCATTCTGACGAAACTCTCCATTATCAAAGATAAGAATGTTTCCATTTTGCAGCATGCTTGCGTCATGTTGTTGAGATAATACCGTGCTTCCCACTTTCCATTCAAAATCGCCGCTTTTCTTATTTACGACGCCAACTACAGATATATTGCGAAAGCTCACCAGCACTCTATCGTCATCCAGGGGTTCCACGGCATTCGCATGCCCCCATTCGTTACGTGTACAATTTGGCTGTATCATATCCGTTTTGGGGTCAAGGTGTTCATAGGAATGCCATTCCCAGATGCGATTTCCGTCAGCGTCAACTTCTATTATGACGTCCGCCCACATGCCGTCATTGCCGGTATCCGTTACTCCGCCCTTCACCGACTCTGCAATATCTTCGGGCATACGTTCGGTTGCCAGATATATTGCACCGCCGGTAGACGTACGCCGCGCATCATGATGCTGATAAGGGTCCCGATATTCCCATACAACATTCCCATCACGGTCTACTTCCATAAGGATTCCGCCTTTAATTGCATACCAGTCCGGCCAGATATCCCACGTCTCATCACGAACCTTACCCATGTAAAAAAGATTGCCATTGGGCAAAAGATATCCATATAATCCGGGCGGATAGGGCAGATGCCATTGATGAACCACTTTTCCCTTAATATTGACAAGATATACTGTTCCCGGGCTCGAAACAGGGGAGTAGAGGGCATACCCCGGCAAGGCCTTATTTTCATCCAAGGCGGTCGTTCCTTGTTTTGTAATACGGCGGTAGGTTTGCTGGTCAATAATTTTTCCGCCGGCGTCCGATTCTTTTAATGATATTCCGCTTAGCAACACTACTACGGCAATGGCGCAACAAAAAAGCCTCGCATTCATTCGCGGTATTATTTTGTTAATGGCACAATTCATTTTCATTGTGAAAAATCTCCCTCCTCCGGCAGCCTTTACAATCCTAAAATTGTTTTTGGCATGCCGTCAAAAAAACAGTTCGCCATCGATTACCATAGCGGGTTCATTTAAAAATAAAAATAATAGATCAAGGCTATCGCTATCACACCCATTCCAAGCTGCAATGGCGCCCCTATCATCAGATAATCCCTGAATCTGTACCCACCAGGCCCATATACCATCAGGTTTGTCTGATAACTGATGGGCGTTGCAAAGCTGGCAGAGGCGGCGATCATGATAGCGATGGCAAATCCGCGCTGGTCGGCATTGATAGCGGAAGCGGCGGAAACAGCTACAGGAAACAGCATCGCCGCAGCCGCATTATTCGTAATGACCACCGTATAGATGCTTGTGAAAAAATAAATGCTTGCCAATACTCCCAGCACGCCAAAATGATCTCCAATCCTGACGATTATATGCGCCAAAACATCTGCAAGGCCGGATTGTTGTACGGCATTTGCAATACCCAGTGACATTGCAATGATTACAAGCACCCGCCAATCAATCGTCCTTCTGACTTCGCCAGTATTCGCCGTTCTGGTTAAAACCAGAATAATAACCCCTAAACCTGCGGCAGACAACAGGGGAAGAATATTTGCCACTGTCAAAATAATCATCATAAAAAATACGCCCACAGAAACATATCCCCGCCACTGAGGTTTAGAAGGCAATGTCTCTGCAACCGCAATGAGATAAAAATCCTTTGAATGGTACCACTTTTTATAGAAATTTTTTCCTGCCAGCAGCAACAGGGTATCACCCGGACGCAAACTAATGTCGCCAATTTTTTTCGCAATACGTTCCCCATGCCGGTGTATTGCAATAATAACCGCCTCATACTTGGAACGAAAATCGCTATCACGAACCGTTTTCCCTACCAAGGGAGAACCGGGGGAAACAACGCACTCAAAGGTCATTATTTCCGCTGAATCATATTGTTTGAGATTAAAGTGTGAATCTTTCGTCAACTGCAATCCGGGAATCTTCTGCAATTCCAAAATAGTCTTTGGAACCCCGGTAAAAAACAATCTGTCGTCTAATAGTATTTTTTCATCCGGTTTTGCAGGAGCGATTTTCCGCCCATTTCTCTCAATTTGAAAAAGGAAGAGTCCCTTCAACCTTCTCAGTCCGGCGTTTTCTATGGTCTTCCCTATGTTTTCATATTCCTGTGTAACTTTCAGTTCTATGACAAACTCCCTGGTGTGTTCACCTAATTCAATCAATGGCTCTTTTCTGTTAGGAAGCAAGCGGTGGCCTAAAAAACTCGTAAATAAAATACCTAAAATGGCGGCAGGTATGCCTATCTTTGAAATCTCAAAAAATCCCAATCCTTCCATGCCATAATCAATCATTAACCCATGAATTATCAGATTTGTGCTTGTGCCGATAAGCGTACACATCCCGCCCAATATCGCACCATAAGAAAGCGGAATCAGGTATTTAGAAGGAGCGTAATGATGTTTTTCCGTCCACGAACGTATCGTTGGGATAAACATCGCCACAACAGGGGTATTATTTATAAATGCAGAGATGATTGATACGGGAAATAAAAGTCTTAATAATGTACGACTAATACTGGTATTTTCTTTTCCCAATATAATTGGGCTAATTTGCTTTAACATGCCGGTATTGCTTAATGCGCCTGCAATGACAAACAAAAGGGCAATGGTGAGCATTCCGACATTTGAAAATCCCGCGAACGCCTCCTCTAATGTGATTATTTTTCCCATAAGCAAAAGCAGCAATATAGAGAAAAACAATACTTCCAGCTCTATAATATCAAGGACAAGCAGAACGCTCATGATGATAAGCAACGATAATGTATACCACATTTTAAA
>MHYI01000215.1:0-641 GCA_001828295.1 Planctomycetes bacterium RBG_16_41_13
GACACAAATGCCAGTATCTCCTATGATAGTAGTACAGATACATTTACTATACAGAAAACCAGTGGCTCAAACCTGATCGTATCAGAAACGGGTACGCACGGATTTCTAACAGAGGCAAAGATAACACCCGGTACATATGGCACAAGTGCCACAAGTTCTTCTGCGGTTGGGGGGATTATTACAATTGATTTATTACAAGATTTCACCAACGCAGGATTCCCCAATACCCCTGACAGAACGGTAACCGTAAATGGTGCAACATTTACCCTGTCAGATTATAGCACAGTCCAGGCATTCCTGGATGCCATCAACAATGATACCAACGCAGATGCAAGCATCTCTTATAACAGCACAAATTCTACATTCTCCATAAAAGGAAAAACCATCGGCAAAGACCTTGTAATAGCAGAGACGGGGACAAATGGATTTTTTACCCAAGCCAATATTACAACAGGTACATATAGCGCCACAGGCGTATCATCGTCATCCGTTGCGCGGGATTTTATCAGTAAAATAGAGACGGCTATTGCTGATGTATCAAAGGCATTAAGTTATATAGGTGTTTCAATCAACAGGTTAACCTATCAGGAAAATAGCCTGATGGTAAGCGGGGTAAGCACTGAAGCCGCACGGAGTCGAAT
>MHYI01000215.1:912-5814 GCA_001828295.1 Planctomycetes bacterium RBG_16_41_13
TGTGATATGGGGCAATCGCACAGGGGCAAAAAACTTTTCAGGATATAAATAATCTTCGCCCGATTCATCAATAACTCTTATCTGGCAATGTTTTTCAGCTACCCTGTCAGTCAGCACTTCGTATAGTTTTCTTTTTTCCAATGATGATTCATAGCCGCGATTATCTACGCATAACATAAAATGTTTTTTCATCGCCTTTTCCTCATAAGTATCTTTTGATTTTAAGTTCTTTTTTCCCGATGCCGTGCCCTTCGTACCAGTGTACTTCGGCGTCTAAAATTGTACCATCTTCCAGTTCCACCTGGCAAATACCTTTTAACTTTCTCCAGTGTGTTTTTCCATATACCTTATTTAATCTGTTTAAATTTTTAATTCCACGTCCAGTAGCAATTGCTTCCGCTTCCCGTATCTTCCTAATTATTTTGAAATACATTTTTAATTTTAACTATTTTTATTATCTTTTTATAGGCGGCATAACGTTTTGGGTAAGTTGCGCATGTAGCAGTGTGAGGTTCATGGGAATCAAACCTTATCTATTGACTGTTAAACGTATAATCGTTTTATAAAAAAAACTCATATTTGTCAATAGATTAGGTTTGACCCCTAATTGTCCCTAACCATTGATTATCACAATCAATTGCCCTGATAATTCGTGGAAAACACTATTATCAGGGAAAATAATAGTACGGTACCTATAAAAAAAATGCTACTGTGTAATTTTGCGACAGTACTATACCCACAGGAGAAAATATGTCAATCGGAAAAGGGAAAAAGTTGCACGATGAAGTTGAAGCAACCTTTTTAGGCAAAGGGCGTTGTTCCATATCACACAACAAAGAGCATGGCGGCCTCTAAAAGATCTTTTACCACATAATCCGCCCCAAAGAACGAATCGCCGTCAATTCCCTGATTCGCATCTCTAATAAGTACCGATTTACAACCGGCTTCTTTGCCGGCAAGAACATCTGTCCGGGAATCGCCAATCATTATGGATTGTGACAAGTCAATGTTGTACTGTTGTGCGGCATCAAATAACATCTTAGGCCGTGGTTTTCTGCAATCGCAATGCACGCTGTATTCTTCGACTACGCCTTCTGCATGATGCGGACAATAGTAGAAGGCATCAACCTCAGCCTTTTCCCACAGTAATATTTCTTTCAGTTTTTCATGGATTTGTATTAAAGATTGTTCGTCAAAATATCCCCTGGCAACACCTGATTGATTTGTTACAACAATGATCAGATAATCATGATCCTTGAAAAGGCGTATGCCTTCAACCGCGTGGGGTAATAATTTCAACTGTTCCGGAGCGCTTAAATAGGGGGTGTGGACAACTATGGTACCGTCCCGATCAAGAAATGCGGCTTTTTTCTTTTTCATTCAGGAACATGTCCAAAAAGTGCTTTCTCGACAAGAGAACACAAAATATGGCCGATGGTAATATGGCATTCCTGTATTCTTGGTGTGTTTGTGGAAGGCACTTTTATGCAAAAATCTACCTCATTTTTTAAGAGCCCCCCATCCATTCCGGTAAAACCCACGGTTATTGCTCTTAAGTCCCTGGCAATTTTAACCGCATTCAGTATGTTTTTTGAGTTTCCGCTTGTCGTAAAGGCCAGAACGACATCTCCCGCCTTTACCAGCGCCTCGATCTGCCTGGAGAAACTTAAATCATAGCCAAAATCGTTTGCAATTGCGGTCATTACAGAACTATCCGTTGTTATGGCGACTGCCGGAAGGGGCCGCCTGTTCATTTTGAACCTGCCTATCATTTCTCCCGCTATATGCTGCGCATCTGCTGCGCTCCCGCCATTTCCCATCAAATACATAAAGTTGTTACTTTTAAACGCCCTGACGATAACATCGGCAACGTCTCTGACAATCTCAACGTGCGTTGACAATAGTTTTTTTATTGTATCGATACTCTCTTGTAATTGGTGTTCAATATCATTCATAAATAGTTTTTGTGTTTTCATAATAACGTAAATTTATTGAAGAATCTGCAGACGACCTTCTGCAACTCCGCCTCCAGATTTACCAGTGGCGGCAGGGGTTTCCGCATGCAGCCCTTGAAATTAACTGCCTGTTTTTTAATGCGTCTGCGTGATTACGCCCTGTAACAATTCATCCCGGGTATGCTTTTTAATGATTCTGGAGACAATATTGGTGGTCGAAATTCCTTCCACCAAAGGAGCTAATACCACCTTGCCTCCGTAAGACTCCACAAACTCCTGACCCACTACCCCTGCGTCTTTCCAGTCTTCGCCTTTTACTAATATTTCAGGTTTTAAAGACGTAATAATGCTCATTGGTGTTAACTCATCAAACAACACCACGTACGAGACGTCTTCTAATGCCGCAAGCATTTTTGCACGCTCGTCTTCAGAAACAATCGGACGGTCAGGTCCCTTCAGTTTTTTTATTGAACTGTCCGTGTTCAACCCAACCACCAGCAAATCGCCCTGTTTTCTTGCAAACTTAAGATACTCTATGTGACCAACATGCAAAATATCAAAACATCCATTTGTAAAAACAACCTTGTCATTTCTCCTTCGGTGTTCTTTTAAAATATTCTCAAGCATTTCAACAGTTTTAATTTTCCCGGATTTTTGATTCCCTTCGCTTACAAGTTCATTAAGTATCTCATCTTTACTTACCGGAACAACTCCGATTTTCCCGACTTCAATTCCTGCCGCGATGTTTGCCAGCAATGTTGCTTCCTCAAAACTATAACCCTCCCCGAGTACCATGCCAAACATGCTCAGCACCATATCGCCGGCGCCGGTTACATCGTACACCGCTTTTGGAGTGGTAGGAAATACCTTACCTTCGCCTTTTTTATGATAAAGAAACATGCCTTCTCTGTCTATGGTGATAACGCAATACTCCAATTCCAGGCCGGAGACAAATTTGTCCGCAGCCCGATGTAAACTCTCATTGTCCGTAATTTTAATCCCCGTAGCGCATTCTGTCTCATGCCTGTTCGGAGTAATGGCGGTAACCCCTCTGTAACAGGAGTAATCGCTTGAAAGTTTTGGATCTGCAATTACTACTTTTTTGTGTTCCCGGCAAAGATGAATAATGGTCTTCAATAGCGAATCAGAAAGCAAACCCTTGTTCATATCCGATATCAGGACAGTATCACAGTCCTTTATCTTTTCGTTCAGGTAACTATTTAATTGTTGTTCTTTCTCTTTAGAAATGTGATGGGTTTTTTCATAATCAACACGTAATAGTTGTTGTATGCCTTTTCCTGCGGTTTGTAGATGTCCCATTAAACGCATCTTCATTGTTGTTGGACGGCTATTGTCAACAATGACCCCCTCAACGTCACATTTCATATTTTTAAGTATTTGCAAAAGAATAGTGCCATACGAATCATCTCCAATAACTCCGCACGCAAGCGCCTGTGCCCCTAACATTTTTAAATTTGCAATAACGCTCCCCGCGCCGCCAGGCCGTACATCTTCTGAAGAAACGTTAATTACTGGTATAGGCGCCTCCTGTGATATGCGCCGGACCTCCCCCCAAACATACTTATCAAGCATCAAATCCCCGATAACCATGATTTTTGGAGATCCCAAATGTGAAACGATATGAAAAAGGTTATCCATTTATTCAAAACTCCGACAAAATATACGTTATATACTAGTAAGTATCCGCAATAATTTCCGTGGGATTTTCTTCCAGGAAATAGGACAATTTAACATTAAGAGACGCCGATAATTTATCCAGGGTATTAAGAGATGCAGCAATTTGACCGTTTTCAATCTGTGATAATAAGCTTGGAGACAGGCCCGTTCGGTTTGCTAATTGCTTTTGGGTGATCTTTTTACTTTTCCTCAAAAACTTAAGCTTTTTCCCTATATCGCTCTTCAGTTTATCCTTCGAATTTTTGATAAGACAGTACGTCTTTTGTGCATTATACAAAGCCTTTCTCAAATCATTTAAGTCAAATGGTTTTTTTAAGTAATCAAATGCATCGAGTTTCATCGTTTCAACTGCCGTCTTAAAAGAGGGATAACCGGTCAATATAATAACACAAATATTCCGGAACCTTGATTTTATCTCCTTAAGCAACTCGGTACCGCTTATTTGCGGCATTTTTAAATCCAAAATGACGATGTTAAATCTGTCTTGCCCCAGGACACTTATGGCCTCTGAAGGCATTGTAATACCTTTGGCGGTGTAACCCTCTTCACTTAAAAATTTGGTTAAATATAAATTATAATCAACATCATCATCTACAACCAATACCTTTACGCCTTTATCCATCGTATGTCACCTTTTCAAAGTTTGTGGGTAAATTAATTTCAAATTTTGCGCCTTTTCCCACGTCGCTTTTCACATGAATAGCGCCATTGTGCCTTTTTATAATGCCATAAGTAATGGACAACCCCAGCCCTGTCCCTTTCCCTACTTCTTTGTCCGTAAAAAACGGGTCAAAGATTCTTGGAAGTTGATTTTCCGGAATACCTTTACCGGTATCCTCAAAAGTAATAGTAATGGTATTTTTATTTTTAATGCCCGTTGTTATGGAGATGGTATCGCCGGAATCCGTGGCATCGTCCGCATTGATCAGCAGGTTCATTATAACCTGTTGTAATTGCTCTGCAAATCCTTTAATTTTCGGTAGCCGGGAAGATAATTTCAAAATAATTTTCTTATTTTTTTTCGTGAACGGTTCTATGATAAGAGCGACAGTGTCCTTTATAATTTTATTAATATTGGCAGGCTTTGGTTGTTCGTTTCCTTCAAAATGCGATAATTCCAGCAGGGAATTAACAATCTTCTCTATCCTTTTCGCCACCTTTTGCATCGTTTTAAATTCTTTTATTGTTTCATTGCTAAATCCCTTCTTTCTTTCAAGAAAGCCTTGTGTCATCCCCGAAATGATTGCAA
>MHYI01000215.1:5843-7385 GCA_001828295.1 Planctomycetes bacterium RBG_16_41_13
GCCGCAAGCCTTCCGATGGAGATCAATCTATCCGAATGTATTAACTGCTGCTGTAATTTTTTTTGCCGTTCTTCTTCCCGTTTTTTTTCCGTTATATCCTGAATCAGTTCCAGCACCTGAACAACATTTCCCTCCTTATCGAAAATCGGCGAGCTTATCACATTGCAAAATTTCTTTTTATTATGATTATAAACCATGCGCTCTGTCTGGTTAATTTTTGCTGTTTTAAATACTTTAAACGAAGGGCAATCAACAGGATCTTCCTGGAAATTGCAAAAGGTATCAAAACAGGTATGATTTATTATATTTTTGCCGAGGGGATGATTATTGATTAATCGTTTGTTTGCCCAGCGAATTTTTTTGTCTTTGCCGATAACGAGGAGGTCTGCGCCGATTTGACTTACAATATCATCCAGTTTCTCCTTTTCCCTTTTCAATTCCAGCTCCAGGTTCTTCCTTTCGGTTATATCCCGAAAATGTGCTAACATATAAATAATATCATTTCTTTCTCTAACGGCAATAATATCCAGTTCCATTACCAATATCTGCTTATTTTTGCTGATTACCTCAATTTCAGTTGTCGGCGCCTTCTTATTGACTGCCATCGATAGCAGTGAGATAACCGTTCTTTTTGATGGGATGGTCAGGAAATCAAAGACATACTTATTTACAAGCTCTTCCATCTGATATCCGATAATTTCTTCCTCGCGCCTGTTCACCGTAAGTATCTTTCCATTCAAATCTACCATCATCATTGAATCTGCCGCATAGTTAAACAACATCTTGTATCGTTCTTCCGAGGTTTTAATCCGGCTGAATAAAATAGTGTTTTCAAGCACTATTGCAAGCTGAGGCGCTATCTGCCAAAGATAGAAATAGCACTGTTCATCAAAGCTGTTGATCTCTTTGTCGCCAAATGTGATTGCCCCAAGCACTTTCCCCTTATGTATCAGTGGAAAACCCAGCCGTGAAAGTATTCCTTCGTTATACAATACCTTATCAGTCCAGAAATACCCGGTGCTCGTATCATTCACTATGATGGGCTTGCCTGTTTGAATAATTTTTTCCAAAAGGCTGCCTCCCATGGGAAATGATTCCCCGGTATTAATTTCACTGAAATCATACTTTTTTGCCAGCGCAAACACCTGAAACCATTGACCTTGTTCATTTGAAATAATTAAGCAGGCGCGAACAAATGGAATAATCTTTTTCAGCTCGCTGCATACCATTGAAAAACTTTCACGAATGTCAATACTGGTAGCAATCGATTTGTTTATATTATTGATAATTTCTTTATCGAATAGCGTCTTTTTCAGATTCCATTCCAACTGTTGTTTGTAAAGCGCATTCTCAACCGTCTTTTTCAGGTAATCGGCATCAAAAGGTTTCAAAATATAGTCAACCGTATCCAGACATAGTTTTTTGATTACTTTACCAACCTTCGCCCGATCAACCATAACAATAACATTTGTATCCGGCAAGGCGTTCTTTGTACTTTTTACTGACAAAAACTCATGTTCATCGCACAGACAGAGGTCGAAC
>MHYI01000216.1:0-270 GCA_001828295.1 Planctomycetes bacterium RBG_16_41_13
ATGATATTGAACGCATTGGTACGCAAATAGGGCTTTTTTATACGGTGAAAGGAGATACGCTGGTGTCCGGTGCGGGAAATGTAAACGGAAACTATGTGCCGGACGTCTATGCAACGGAATACGGCACGCTTAATTTCAGCGCTTCAAAAAATATCGGGAAACACTTTAACATAACGTTTAAGGCCAAAAACCTGCTTAACCCTGAAATTGAAGAGGTATATAGGCCACCGGGTTATTTAGGAAATGACGAGGTTAGAACCTCCTATACGA
>MHYI01000216.1:361-1286 GCA_001828295.1 Planctomycetes bacterium RBG_16_41_13
TAGGAACGACAATGTTTGTTTGCTTAAAAAGTTACAAAAATACCAATATTTTATTGAAAGAGGACGAGCAAATTATGAAAAACAAAAAAATATATAAATGCCGGAGAGTAAAAACAATGGGAGGTAAATTAGTGAAAATGCGTTGCCGGCTACCCACAGCCGCATTGCTGCTCATTGCTTTTTCCATGTTTGCCTTTATAACAATACCATTCGAAACGGCTAACGGCAGTGTGGATAGCGCACGGGCGGCGCTAGAAAAATGGGTTGAAACCCGTCGCATTATTTCAAAAGAGAAACTGGAATTTGAGCTTGCGAAGGAAATGCTTTCTGAGCGGATAGAACTGCTGGGACGCGAAATTGAGACCGTGCGTAAAAAAAACAGTGAGATCGAAGAAAGTATAACTGAAGCGGATAAAAAGAGGGCGGAAATGCTTGAAGAAAATGAAAAACTGAAAAAAGCCTCGACAACTTTGTCTGCTACCGTGATAGAACTTGAAACCAGAACAAGGGAACTTTTAAAAAAGCTACCTGATCCCATTAGCAAACGTGTGAAACCGCTTAGCCAAAGGCTTTCTGAAAACCCTGAAAATACTAAACTGTCTTTGGGAGAACGTTTTCAAAATATCATTGGAATACTAAATGAAGTAAACAAATTTAACGGAGAGATATCCGTTGTAAGTGAAGTGCATGGCCTGCCGGACGGAAGCCATGTTGAAGCGACAGCTCTTTATATTGGGATTGGCCAGGCATATTTTGTTAACGGTATTTGCGACAAAGCAGGATTGGGGACTGCTTCACAAGACGGCTGGATTTGGAAGTCTGCCAATGAACATGCCGCTGCGATTGCCAAAGCGATAGCAATTCTGAAAAATGAAACTGCGGCGGCATTTGTGCAATTGCCCATAGAAATTCAATAAACGGAAAA
>MHYI01000216.1:1596-1903 GCA_001828295.1 Planctomycetes bacterium RBG_16_41_13
AGAAATGAAATTAAATCGCGCCATGAAGAGGCTACGTATCTTTCCAACCTGATGGGAGAATACGTAAGAAATTTTGAAACAAGGCTGCACATTGCAGAGATCCAGCGCTATGGGGAAATAGTTGAAAAGGCCAGGCTTGCTGCCGAAAACAACAATCTCTCCAAAGATGAGGTGTTTAAGGCGCAGGCGGCATTAGTGTCTGTATCTATAACACGCCTGGAAGATGCGCTTGGCGGTGCATGTTTCGAGGGCAACGCGGTTGATACCGACGGATTGGTAAGACATGGTGATTTTGCTCTCGTCGGGC
>MHYI01000216.1:2718-4270 GCA_001828295.1 Planctomycetes bacterium RBG_16_41_13
AGAAGATAGTTATTTAGCAATGAGTGATAATTGATAAAAAGGTATATACAATGAATGTATTGGCCGAACATTTAAAAACCCTATGGGAGCAGGCATTATCCCTATGGCTTTCCGGAGGATGGAGCATGATTGCCCTTGCGGCAAACGCCCTGGTACTGTTTGGACTTGGAACGCATCTGCACTTTAAACTGAACGAAAAGGGATTTCGCCGCGTTCCTGAAAAAGTTTGGAGCCGCTGGATTAATCATCCCGAAGAACGGAAGGGGCATATCGGAGCGCTGCTCGATTTTGTTGCAGGCGGCAATTCGGTAAAACATGCAATCGTTCTGTTTCAGGAACTCCATACAACGGAGATTGCCCCGTTAGGAAGGGATTTGCTCGTTATGAAAATATGCATAGGTGTATCACCGCTTTTAGGTCTTCTTGGGACGGTAACCGGTATGCTTACGACATTTAGCGCCCTTGCTACAGGGTCAGGCGGTGAAAAAACTATGGGGCTTGTTGCACAAGGGATTTCGGAGGCATTGATTACGACCGAAACCGGATTGGTGTTGGCGCTGCCAGGCCTTTTTTTTCAGTATCACCTGTCGCGTCAACACGAAAGGTACAAAAGCTTTCTTGCCCATCTGGAAACAATTTATACACAGAAACTTTATAAAAAACTTGCGAAACAGCAGTTATGGTAATATGCGCTTTAATCCCTTGTGAGTTAGGTTTGCAACCTGAACCCACAGTTTATTTAAGTATGGGAATTTCAATATCGCAAATGTAGAGCGAAGAGGCTCTTCGCGCTACACCTAAAAGTTGCCAAAGGCCTAATATATTTCTCAAATATTTAAACATGGAGGAACTTTATGGGACGTTTACGTGATTTAGCGGCGGATGACAACAGTGATACAGGGATAGATATGTCGCCGCTGATTGATTGTGTTTTTATCCTGCTTATCTTCTTTATCGTCACAACGACCTTTGTTGAAGAGACAGGGGTTGAGGTTGATAAGCCTCAGGCGGCATCCTCTGTCCGGCTGGAAAAAACAAGCATACTGATAGCGCTGACAGATAAGGGAGAGGTAGTTTACGGCGGTAGGGAAATCGGCATCAGCGGCGTACAGCCGCTGGTGAAACGCATGCTTCAGAAGGAAGAGGTTCCCGTAATAATTCAGGCTGATACCGCAGCGCAGTCCGGACTGCTGGTACGTATCATTGACGAAGCCAAGCTGGCTGGCGCCGTTAAGGTAAGTATTGCTTCCCGTCAGTCTAAAAGTTGAGCATAAATAGAGTGAAAGATTATAAAACGAGTTCTACATCGGGCCATATTTATCATTACATACGGGTTGTTTCTGCCGCAGCGGGGTTGACGTTTCTCTTTTTTCTCATATTGCCGCTAATGCAGACGATAAGCAAACCTCCCCGGGCTGATATGGCGGTGCGGGATATAGATACGGCTTATGTGCCTCCCCCCCCGCCACCTCCGGAAGAAGAACCGGAGAAAGAGCCGGAACCTGAAGAACCTCCGCCTGAACTTATGGACGAATCGCCACCGCTAGACCTT
>MHYI01000216.1:4306-4404 GCA_001828295.1 Planctomycetes bacterium RBG_16_41_13
GAAGGCTGGCTGTCCGGTGACTTTGCCGTAAAACTAAATACCGTTGCCGCAGGCGCAGGGGACGATAATCTTG
The DNA here is from genome assembly GCA_001828295.1 of Planctomycetes bacterium RBG_16_41_13. The sequence goes on from MHYI01000216.1 coordinate 4,380, forward strand.
ACGCATTGTTTTCAATGGCGGATCT
>MHYI01000216.1:4423-4785 GCA_001828295.1 Planctomycetes bacterium RBG_16_41_13
GTCTATCAACCGGGGCCTGTCATTGACAAACAGGTAAGAAAAAAGGCGCCGGGAACGGTCTACATACTTTTTATTGTTAATCAGAACGGACGTGTTGAAGACCCCATGGTGCAGCGTTCTACTGATCCTGTATTTGAAAAGCCAGCGCTTGCAGCGGTAAAGCAATGGAAATTTGAACCTGGCAAACGGAACGGAAAGGCCGTCCGGTTTCGCATGCGTGTTCCCATCAGTTTCCCGAAAGGATAGTAATTATGAAAAGATTATTTCTGCACATTACAAATAGTAAGCTTATTTTCAGCATCACCAGTATATTTTATTTGATTTCATGGATAACCGTCCCTGAAGAACGGCAGGCCTGTGCT
>MHYI01000216.1:4836-5161 GCA_001828295.1 Planctomycetes bacterium RBG_16_41_13
AAACGGTTTGCCGAAAGCTATATGGCAGAGACTGAGATTGAGCCGCGCGTGACTATAGAGGAACGCGACAGGATGCAGAAGGTGCTTGAATTTATGTCTTCCGGTGAAATGGACAAGGCTGCCGGCCTGCTGGAAAAGAGCCGTGGCGACAAGGCGAATGCGCTTTATGACTTTATGCTTGCCAACATATTATTTCAACAGGAAAAGATTGACCAGGCCGCAGGAATATATCAGATTGCCGTGGAAAAATATCCGAAATTTCGCCGCGCATGGCGCAATCTAGGCCTTATATATGTGCGCATGAATGAATTCGAAAAAGCACTGC
>MHYI01000216.1:5170-6001 GCA_001828295.1 Planctomycetes bacterium RBG_16_41_13
CCCGTGTGATTGAACTCGGCGGAAGCGATTCATTGACTTACGGGCTGCTGGGCTTTGCATATTCATCTGTGGAAAATCACCTCTCTGCCGAATCATCTTTCCGCATGGCCGTTCTGTTGGATCCCGCCACTACCGACTGGAAAATGGGGTTGGCTCGCAGCCTTTTTAAGCAGGAAAGATATGCTGAGGCTGTTTCGCTTTGTGACAGTCTGATTTCCGGCAATCCCGACTGTGCAGATTTCTGGTTGCTGCAGGCAAATGCCTATATCGGGCTTAACCAGCCGCTTAAGGCCGCTGAAAATTATGAACTTGTCGATCGCATTGGCAAATCTACCATAGATAGCCTCAACATGCTGGGTGACGTTTATATCAATGAGGGGTTATACGAAATGGCGGTAGATGCTTATATTCGTGCTATGGGAAAAGGTACACAGTATAAGATTGAGCGCGCCATTCGTGCCGCCAAAGCGTTGACTGCTCGTGGGGAGATTAAAGAAACAAGGAAACTGATTGATAGTATAAAGGCCTTGCATGGCGGACAGATCAGCACTGAAGAAAATAAAGACCTGCTTAAACTTCGCGCAAGACTGGCCGTTGCTGAAGGTTCAGGCGGCGAGGAGGCGCGCGTGCTGGAGGAGATTGTCGGACTTGACCCGCTGGATGGCGAGGCGCTGATTTTGCTGGGTCAACACAGCAACCGGAACGGAGACACTGAAAGGGCGGTATTCTATTACGAAAGGGCGGCCAATATAGAAAAATATGAGGCGGATGCCAGGGTACGCCATGCACAGTTACTTGTAGGAATGGGTAAGTATGACGAAGCACTGCCTC
>MHYI01000217.1:0-2408 GCA_001828295.1 Planctomycetes bacterium RBG_16_41_13
AAATGCATATAGGAGAAGTATTAAAGCAAATCAGGAACAAGCACGGGCTAACACAAAAACAGGTTTCAGATAAGGTAAAAATTACCCAGGCATACCTTTCTCATATTGAGTCAGGCAACTACAACCCATCAGAAGAATGCTTAAAAAAACTGGCAAAGCTATATGGTATTCCATCCGAGATAATCCATCTTGCAACGCTGGACAAAAACCGAGTACCTAAAAATAAACGCAAATTCTTTAGTGATCTGAAAGACCCGCTTTTAAAACTTTTTATTGAACTATCATGACCGCAACACAGGAAAAACAATCCGACAAGGAGTATATTAAAATCCTTCAGGACGACATAAACAAGTTGGCGAAATTTATTTCGGAGCATTACCCCGGAATACAGCAAGCTAATGGGCCTGTGGATGCAGCAATAAGAATAATGGGATGGCCGAGTATTAAGGGTCATAGCGATAACGGAAATAATGGAAGAACCGAATAACGAAACGCATGCCCGTTATAACACCACATACCAGTACCACTGGCTACTCACAATATCTATGCACAGGCATTTTAATTTGCCTGAGCGCAGGACAGAGACTCAGGAACAATGCGAGTATCCGCATAGGTTGAAGAAAAGTAATTGGAATTTTAAAATTGAAATAGCATGAATGAAATACCGGTTTTCCCAAAATGGTCACAAGTAATTATCAGACTTGATGACGAGGATGAAAGCATTGTTTACAAGATGGAGCTTAAAACACGGCTTCGTAAATATTGTGATGTAACTAAAAAATGGTACTATCGAAACTGTTTTAAATCAGCCAAAACAACAGAAGGTATGTTTAAAGACGAGAATATTCTTTTTATCACCCAGGCGTTTATAGAGGAAATTTATTTAGCCATTATGTATAATCGTGTTGCTCCAAGGGCAATGATGTGGGATGCTGAAAAGGAAACGCAAATCTTTTTATTTGAAGAATGCGAAACACAAGAAACAGAAGAAGATAGAATAAAATCAATATTTAGTTTAAATGGCCTTTCTCCAACGCTGTAAAATATGTCGTCAAAAAAAACCCTGCGTTAAAAGCAAGTGCAGAGAATGTACCACTCCCGAAGACCGCGCAGAATACAACGCAAAGAAATTTGAAAAAGCAAAACAGTACAAAAAGAAAACCGTTGCAAACCAGCGAGCTAATTACAAACCCACAGGTGAAGGGGAGCTACACGTAAAGCTATGGTTGGAAAGACCGCATGAGTGTACCGGGTGTGATAAGAAACTGTACGTTATGGAGCCTACTGTTTTCTCTCACACGATAAGGAAGAAGGAGCGGGAGGACTTAAGATTGGAACCGGATAACTTTGAATTAGAGTGTTATGACTGCCATTTTATCTGGGACAAAGGAACCTGGGAACAAATAATGAAACAAAAGAATTTTACAAAACGTATGGAGTATATTAAAGTCACTGATTTTGACCTGTATAGGCGTAAAGCGTTGAAGATTTATGAACACACTGGAGTGGATATTGTGGGGAATGTGGGATGAAAAAGATAAATAAATTAAGTGATGTTCCTGGCGATGTGCTGACTGTATGGGCGTATCAAGTGAGTGGTTGCCCGATTGGACAGAACATATACAATATGCTTCAGAACATCATTAAAAAATACCCTGACTGGTTTCCGTTTGAAGCGGAATACAGAAAAATCCCGGAAGAAGTTCACGAAGCATATCATAAAGAGTGTTACCCACATTATTATAAACCATTAAAATTATGGGATAACGGGGACGAAGAAATCAGTGGCCCCGGAATATTACCTCAGACTGAAGCACATGCTATTGACTTGTCCAAACCAATAACGATAAAAGATATTGAAGATTGTTTTAAGGCAGCGCATGAACGTGGACGAAAAGCAAAAGAAGAACAAGACAAAGAGGAAAGACGTAAGATGATAATTTGGAAAAAGCATTACGGTAAGTATAAATTATCCTATCCTAAAAAATATAGTTTTGAATTATGACCGAAGAAGATTTAGAAAACATACTACCAGAAGGTAAGTGGCCTATAAAATATAACAATAACGGAACGGTAACGATTATAGACGAAAGATTTTCAGTTGTGATGAGTGCTGAAAAATTCCACCAGGCAATGAAAGAGCATATGGCAACGCTACGTCCCGGAACCTCGCTTGACGAGGGGACGGGTAAGGAGCGGCCAACTGAATAAGTTTAAATAACGAAACCACTAATTAACTTTAAACGATTAAACTTTAACAACTGATACAATGACAAAGAAATGGTTCGAGTGTTCATTTTGTAAAAACGACTGGCCTAAGAATGAATTTGATTTTGAAACAAATCAATGTGTCGGATGTCGAAAATATGATGATGAAAAACCAATACGTGAAGGGCGATTTAAGCGTA
>MHYI01000217.1:2445-3427 GCA_001828295.1 Planctomycetes bacterium RBG_16_41_13
GGTGAAAAATTTAAAAAAGAATATTGAACACTATAAACAACCGATATGACAAAGGAAGAAATAGAAAAAATATTACGTTCACATAACGACCGTGAGGGATTTTATATAGAGGAGTGTGCGGAAGAATTGTTTAAAAACATTACTCCCGCCACCCCGCTGCCGGATGATGAAGAAATTATGGAATATACTGAAACAGCCCTTGCGGAAGCTACTTTAGAATACGAAACCGGATTTATATCTGGGGCAAAATGGATGCGCGAAAAGTGCTCCTCCCTACTAAAGGCTCAAGAGCAGAGGCATGAACAGGAAATATTTGCTGCCATAAAGTGGACAACCAATCAAAACACACACACCGTTATAGAGGTTTTATCAGATGAACAATTATTGAATAAATATAAATCAGACAAACCTAACCCCCCAACAAACTAAGCATGGATAAGAAGATTAGACAAATATTGGATTTAGCTATGAGGTCTACTTTAAAAGATGTTGCTCCTCCCAAATGCGTGAGAAATGGTATTGTAAAACCAATAAACAAAACTAAGGAGATATGAGCATAGAGAGAACACGTAAAGATTACATTGTAACTATCGAGGCTTTTGCGGAACAAGCAAGCGATATAGAGATATTTGCTAAGTTGCTTTTAAAACATCCTTATGTTGTCGCAATTGAACCCATTTCTCCCCCTCAAACAGGGGACGCGGAGGAGGTCTTGAGCAAGCACACTGGCGAGACAGGCATCTACTTAACCAAAGGAATGGTTCGTGGCAGTGATGCGCTGGAGGCAATGGAAGAATACGCCAACATCAAAACAGCGGTGTATAGGAATATGGTTTATAGGCTTGCAGAAGAAATGCGTAGATCTGAATGGGATAGCCCAGTATATGAAGAAGCAAAACAACTACTCAACAAATAGGAACTATACAAATCAACCAAAGCATGAGAGAGATAAAGTTTAAGGTCGTTGAAAAAACAACAAATG
>MHYI01000217.1:3489-5060 GCA_001828295.1 Planctomycetes bacterium RBG_16_41_13
GCTAATAACGAGACAACAACTTAAAATAGATGGGCTTGAAACCAAAAATCAAGAACTAATTGATTCGCTTGATAAAATAAATCGGGCTTTGGTTTGTATTGGTGGCCCATTAAACGATAATAATTTAAGATTTAATGACGAACAAATTAAGTGGCTCATAAAATTACAGCGGCTTATATAGAATAACAATACAAATCAACCAAAGCATGAGCAGAGAAATAAAATTTAGATTTTACGACCCGTTTAATAAAGTAATGCAATATTGTTCAATGGAATATAAAGACTATTTGAGTAAGTTTTTTATTGAGTATTGCAACGCTTTAGAAGGAGAAAACAATCCTGTATTAATGCAATATACCGGCCTACTCGATAAGAACGGGAAGGAAATATATGAGGGGGATAAATGCAGGTGCCGAATGAATGGGATTGAAACGCACGTTGAAGAAGTTGAAACCGAAGTCATTTATGATTTAACAGTTGGTGCATTTTGCCATAAGGTTATCTCTAAAGGCTCTGATTATAAATGGTTCGGATTAAACAGTAAAAACCTTTTATCATGTGAAATAATCGGAAACATATACCAAACAAACCAGATAGTATGAAAGCATTTACACCAAAACACAGATTAATCATTGCTTATAAATTTAGGGATGCCAGCGTAAAAAATCACATGGATGGACTTAGAACTACCAGCGAAGAAAAAGCACGTAAGATTATATTTAAACGTGTTAAATCAGACATTCATAAAGCAACATACCATGATGGAAATGGTAATAAAATTAAGTTAATCTAAAACCACCTAAGACAATGAGCGAAGAAGGGCAAATAGTTTCTAACATACCTATACCTAAAATAATAAGGGGAAGAGGTAAATACAAGTTCAGTATGATGAAAGTTGGCGATTCGTTTTGGTCTGAGGCAACTACAGACGCATTAAGAACAGCAGCATATAAATACGTTAACCGAACATCAAAGAAAAACAAGGATAAGGTTTTTAAGGCTGTTAGAATTGACGCAGGAGGAGCAAGAATATGGAGGATAAAATGACCAGAACACAAAAAACTCTCAGCCCTTTGTTTAGCTGTCATAATCATAACTAAGTGGAATTATGGTTGGTAAGCAGTTTTATATAGCCCCGTACCATGATTACGGAATTTACAGGCACCTACGCCAATTTATCGGTGAAGGAGGAAAGACGTTGACCATTGATAAAGCGGACGACCGCTTTGTTTGGGCACGGGCAACACCCCAGTATTATCTTAAAATACCACGTAAACACATTGTAATAATTGAAGAAACACCAGCCTAACTTCGTGGTTGGACGGTGCCTGTCACCGGCCGGCCTAAGAAGTGGCTATAAACACAACTCATGGAAATACTACTCCCTACTTTAAACCACCAAAGAAAAGCCTTCATACAAACAAGGGATAAATACATTTCTGAGCATTCCTTCAATAGAGGCTACCAGGCATGCAGAAAGTACATTGCCGTGCAGTTACCCAAGCCATACGAGAACGAGATTGCTGAACCACTTAAAACACCGATGGGATGACACATTTTATGTTTGTAGG
>MHYI01000217.1:5066-6785 GCA_001828295.1 Planctomycetes bacterium RBG_16_41_13
TATATGTATCACTGGCTAATACGGACAATAAACAAGGCTGATGAAGATGATGAATACGATCATCTTATCTTGCTAAAGCTACAAAAGGGTGTTTTTTCTATTTTTGAATACCATTGCCATGAGTCCGGGTATGACGAGACAATAAAAATGATTAATGATAATATTGATCCTGAAAAAATTATAGAAATAACCGGACAAGCCAAGGTTTGAGATAGGAACGATGCCTGCGGAACGCGGTGCCGGAACTAACGAGCAGCGGCTAATACACGAACAAACAATAAGTTAAATTCAAGAATAAAAGAACTATGGAAGAAAATATACTGCAAGTACTCAATACTGAGTATTATCACAAGTACCAAGTGTGCCCTGAAGGTGAAACCCCAGGAGGACTTAGTAAAAGAAGAATGGAGGGGACCGGCTTTCTAAAAGCTATAGACACCATTCAAAATTTTTACGACAAAAATCCTCAGTGGTTGCCTCGAACAAAAGATGAAGCTATTATTCTGATTAAGCAGGTGTTCGAAGATGCTCGTAAAGGGTGTGTTCCTGAAAAAATGCCTCGATATATTGATATTGAAGAATATCTTCGGGATGAGTTTAGCACATACAAAGGACCGATATTTTACACTAAAAGTTCAGAGCCTGAGACAGTGGCAGCAGAAGAGTTTAAGCCGGGGGAAATGGTAGAGGTATGTGATGAGCAATTTAACAACATTGTTCTTCGAACAATATTCAGTGGTAGATTTCTATGTGTTACTCCGTCAGGGCTTTTTGCTATTGAATACGAAGGGGAGGACGAGAGTAAAGACCGGTTTTACGTAGGTGGATGGAAATACTGCCGTAGACCAAAGCAGACGGTTGAGGAATGGAGCAAGGAGTGGGCATTGACTCATCATGACGCGAAAGCGTTTCTGGAAGGAGGGGAATATTTAAGGCTATACTACAACGAACGTAAATCATGGGAGGAACAGAGTAAATGAACCCATACGAAATCCTTGAAGTTCAACCAAGTGCATCTATTGATGAGATTAAAAAGTCTTATCGCAAACTCGCGCGCACCCATCATCCGGATAAAGGCGGCAACCCGGTAAAATTCCAACAACTTGCAAAAGCATACGACATACTCTCAAACCCCATATCCAGGGAAAGGTTTGATTCAACGGGCGAAACTGATAAACCGGATTTCTCCAAAAAGTTTCAACACTTTTTCAACGAAGTATTAATGAAACATTTTGACAGTATTGAAAACGTAGAACATGAAAACCCGGTTAAGGTGTTTACCAAAGCGATTACTGAAACCTCCAAGCACTTGAAAGATGCGCTGGTACAGAACGAGAAGAAGCTACGTAAGCTCCAAACATTCCTGGCCCGGTTAAAAAAGAAAAACCCGGATAATGAAGACCTGCTTTCCTTCTCAACTAACGCTCAAATTAACCATGCCCAACAGCTTATATCCCAGATTAATATGGAATTAAAATTCATGGGTGATTGTAAGGAAGTAATGGATGGGTATATTTACGAATACACAGAACAGCAAACCCGCAAGCAATTTACTTTTAGCGCTATAAATTTTGCAACATGAAAATAGAAACCAAAGCACAATACAAAAAAGCACTCGCCCGGTTTGAGGAAGTATTCCAGGCAAAACGCGGTCCGAAATCCAAAGAGGCAAACCAACTGGCTAAGGCCATAGAAAAGTATGAATCTAAAAAATTCCCT
>MHYI01000218.1:0-6717 GCA_001828295.1 Planctomycetes bacterium RBG_16_41_13
CAAGGATATCGACTTCCATTTCATCGCCGTTTCGGTGCGTCTTTACCCGTTGAAACACCTTGTCCACCACTATTCCCCGTTCTTTAAACAGTCTTTCTGTGGCGGGCGCTATCAATCCCTCGACAAACCTGCCCCACTTTCCTGTAAGGGCGTTTACTGCCCTGGTGGTTTCCGCTACCATCTTTTCTAAATTATTACTTCCTTCTTTAAACTTCTTGTCTGTTTCTTTAAATAAGTCCCATATCTCCCGGATAGTCTTCTCTGTTTCACTGGTAGTCATTTTTTGTCTCCTTAACAAACATATTGAAAAATACTGTTGTTAAACATGATTAAATATGTTAGCAGATAAGATTTCAAGGTAAAACAATAAACCAGCCCAATATCAAGGACTTAAGTTAAGAGGGGGGGCACTTCTTGATTTGTGATTTGTCTCTTTCTTACACGCGTGCGTTTTACTATTTCTATGGTTTTGAGACATTTTTATTTCTTCTGCCAAACGCTACGCACATGATAATAAAACCGACCTGGATTGCCACAAATAAAATAAATGCGGTAATCGTTAATTTGCCATATATTCCGCCCATTATACGCTCCAAATTTGAACATGCCTGAAAAAAAACTTCCCGCCAGAAAACGTTGCGGTAAATTATCGTGTGTTTCCGAAGACCGGTCAAAATACTTTTTTAAACGCTTTCTATGAGATTTCCCTTCACATTATAAATCAAGTTTTCGATGGAATTGCAGGGACCACAGATTTTGTGCGGTTAAAATCCACTGATTATTGACCCCATATTTCTATCATCGGTCTGAAGGCTAGTCCCGTCGCGGCTAAATGATGCCCACGGCGTCTTTGTGCAGCCAGCCTCTTCTTATTTCCTTATCCTCTTTTTTATCAGCATCAGCCTGCTGGGAGTCTCCCTGTTTTATCCCTACATGTACATATACCTTATACCATTGGCCTTTTACTTGTTCAATGACACATTCCGCCCCTTCGTGAATTTCATATTTTGTTTCATATTCTTCTCCGGGACCGTACCGCACCGGGCAATTTTTTGCTATTATCACTCCGTGGTCAATGCCCCGTTCCATGTACATTTTTATCCCCAGCGATACAACAGCGATCAGCAATCCAACCGTGAAGCCTATGATAAGACGTTTCAACCATCTATATTTTAAAATAACCAACGCAATAAGCAACAACATGGTCATTACATAAATTAATACAGAAAAGACCGCGAGTCCATTCTGATTCAAGAGGAAAAACCAGAAAAATATCCGTTGAATGACTGCCGGCGTCTCATGAATAGCCTCTTTGTCTTCGATGGAGTTTTTTGCCAGTCTCAGGTTTGCGTCAATCTCTGCGTTTCCCGGCATCAACCTCTGTGCTTTTCGATAGTTTAAAATTGCTTTGCCCACTTCTCCCAAACGATAGTAAGTATTTCCAAGATTATAGTGTATCTGGCCGTGCCGAAAACCTTTGGAAAGGATTATTTCATACTGTAGCGCGGCTTCTTCAAGTTTTTTGTTTGCTTCCGGAAGTTTTTTTTCCGCTATGAGCTTCACGGCCTGCGAATGGTCTTCGTTTGCAGCGGTAAACATTTTTATTGCCTCATCTTTCGAAAGGGCATCTGCAAATGCCACCCCTCCGAAAAGAAACAGTATCACAAAAATGAATATGTGGAATTGTGTTCGAATCATAGTTGTTTCTCCAATTTTGTAATGAGCTGCGCAGCAACCTTTAAAGAGTTTTCCCTCTCATTTATCGTGCCGGCATCGCTGGAAAACCTGCGGTAATCAAAATCAGACAGGCATCGGGCTACTTCGGCAATGACGTCATCCGAAACTCCGATATTTCGCAGCAATTCCTCCACCTTTCCACCCGACGCGCTTGCGGCGGGAATATTGAATTTATCCGCAAGGTATTCGGCAATTCCCCTGGAAAGGTACGCATAAAACATGGAAGATGAATCTCCGAAAAGAGCAGATTGCGCCAAGGTAAGCCTTTTGTTTGCCACGGAATGCGCCCTTCTGTTTCTCGCATAACCGATATCCGTTTGAAGACGGTCTTTATGCCGTACAACAAAAAAAGTGGTTACCAGGACAATTGCGGGAAGAAAAAGACCTCCTACGATGAAGGGGTTTTTATAGACAGGATTTCCCTGGTTCTTCAAAGAAGAAAGACCGGTCATAATGGGGAGGATGTCCTGCGTTAGCAACTGTACCTGCCGCCGGGAAGACGACGATTTTTCCAGAGAGTGTGCTAATTGAATGGGTATTTCCTGTTCCCATGAGTCCACCGTGATAGGAATAGGCTCTTTTGTAATTGTTTTATATTGATTTTCACGGGGATTAAAATAGCTGAATACGATGGCAGGGATGTTTCTTAGCTCTGTATTTTGTGGTTCAATGACCTTGCTGAATACTTTTCTGCCGCGAATAACTTCTTCTCTATTGGTAATTTGTGTAGTTGATTCTGCGGGATAAATCTTAAAATCGTCGTTATTATTGAATGCCAGCACAGGTTCATTTATGGTCTGAATATACCCGTCTCCATATACAGAAATAGACAATGTTATCGGGTCTCCTATCCTTACCCGGGATGTTTTAACGGAAGTATCCATATTAAAATTTCCCACGGCGCCTTTAAATTCCTTTGGTTTTCCGTCTTCCGGCAACGGTTTTATTTTTAAGAGAACAGGGTTTGTTATCCTTTCTACGGGGTATTTCCTTTGTCCACTGCCAAAAAAGTCATCAAAAAATGAATCGTTAAAAAAATCATCAAACGGCGTTCCCCTGCGATTCCTCTGTTCCTGAACAATTAAGTTACACTTTACTTTTGCCGGCGTTATTGCCAATTCTCCCGACACTATTGGAAATATCGCGGTGCGCAGTTCCAGCACACTATAGAGTATGCCTTCTCTTACTACTTCATATTGGCGCTGGTCACCCAGTTTTTCTTCCATAAAATTTCTTGTAGCAGGCGCAGTGTAATCAATATCAGCAACCGGCAATCCTTTCTGGAAATAGAGCCTGAAGTAAAGGGTTACCTGTTCATATACATACGCCGCATCTTTATCCGTATGCAATTCCACAAAAACCAACTTATCAAGATCAATCGTTTTTGTGTCTGTGGAAGGTTTTGATTCTATCACTTCAACATTTATCGGATTTGAGGTATATTGCCTTCCTTTGTATGTCAGAGTTGATGAACCGATGGTGTATTTGCCCTTTGCAACGGGTTGCAACATATAGGTGTATCCCTTGCTTATCGATACCTCGCCGTTGATTATTCGTGTCTGTGCGGAAATTTGAGGTCCATACAACACTCTAAAGCCTTCTATTTCCGGGAATGTTGGCTGGGAAACATCCTGCGCGCCGTAGACGGTCAATGTGAGTTTCAGCTTATCGTCCAATGTTAATATGTTTTTATCTACCGTGACTGTTAAACCAATCTCCGTGGCATATGCCTTTTCCATGCCACCGAAAATAATTGTCAGCAACGTAAAAAGCCAAACAAAGCCTGTAAGTTTTTTCATTTTAAAATATTCCCTACACCAAATAAATTCCTATTTACCGCTCCACTCTGAATTAGCACCTTATCAGTAATTTCTTTGCACACTTCCATTCGTCAGTGCGTGCTTTTTGGCAAAATATTTAGGTGAAATCCGAAGGCATTAATTATTGATTAATATTCAATATTCAATGGCAGGGGCACGGAGCGCCGTGTCCCTGCCAATTTTTTAATCTGTGTGATCGTTCGACAAAGCTCTCACGACGAAGTCTGTGGTTTCACTTTCGTATTTCGTGCTTTTTTGGTTCCGGTGATATCAGCTTAGGAATTACCAGTCCTTTTCTACCGACCTGTGTGGTTGGCGTTGTTTTTCTCTGTTTACAGGCCTCGCCTCTTTTTCAGCCTGATTCAATGCATCAAGAATACGCTCCGCTTCTTCTTTCGACATTTGCCGATCTCCCCCTTCCTGGGTTTGCGCATCCTGCTGCTGTGGAGGAGGTTGATCTTGCTGTTGCTGTTGCTCTTCATTCGCGTGAGAAGGTTGTTCCTTCTCCTTGTTTAAATCTTCCTCCTGCTTATCTTCAGATGGCTGGTTACCTCCATCCGGTTCTTGTTCCTTACCCTCTTGTTCTTTATTTTCATCAGATTGATCATCGCCTTCGTTCTGGTCATTTTGCTGTTCCTGTTCACTTTGTTCCTGCTCCTGTTCCTGTTGTTGCTGATTATCCTGCCCCTGCTGCTGTTGTTCCTCTAATTTCTTTTCGACAAATTCATGATTATACATTGCATCGTTTTTTAATTGTTCAAGTTCACCGCCTTTTTTGGGCGTTATTTCATCAATAATATCAACCGTTTTTTTATACCAGTCTAATGCCTCGCCCATCTTCCCCTGCTTATAGAGGGTGTTTCCTATGTTAAAGCTCGTTTTCGCCTGCATTTCCGGGGTTCCCGTTTTCAGCGCCTTCTCAAATGATTTAAGCGCTTCATCGTATTTGCCCCGCTTGTATTGCGTATCAGCAACATTAAAACTCAATTGCGGCACATCCGGGGAATTTACCTGTACGTTAAGATATTTTTCCAGGGCTTTGTCATAATTCCCGTTTTTATAGAGTTCATTTCCCTGCCGGACCTGATCGGCAAAGGGGTCTATCCAGCCAAGAAACAACCAACCGCTGATAATAAAATGCAGAACATTCGTCATGGAATCCTTTTTTCTCTCAAGAGTATTTCGTTTCTTTCACAAAGCATTCGAGACACAGGAAAACAAGGGCAAAGAAAAGGGGAATCTGAAACCGGTTTACATATTTTTTCACTCTCTGGGTTTTGTAAACAGACCCTTCTATCTGTGCGATGCTTTCATTATAAATCTTCGCCAGTCCCCATTTAGTACCATATGCGGGCGTATAGAGTCCACCTGTTTCGAGCGCTATTTTATTCAGGGTTATTTCGTCCAGTCTTGATTTTACGACCTGCCCATGTGCGTCTTTTAATAAAATCTCTTTTCCCTGTTCATCAATGATTCTGATGTACGACCCTTCCTTTTTGCCGACGCCGACCGTATAAACGACTATCCCTTTTTCTTTTGCTTTATTTGCCGCTTTTAATGGGTCGGTTTCGTGGTTTTCTCCATCAGTAATTATTATCATTGCTTTATGGTTATTCTCGTTTTCGCCAAAGGCGTCGATGCCCTTATAAATTGCCTCGGCTATTGCCGTACCACCTACGGGGATAATGTTTACATTCAAATCATTCAAAAAAAGGCGGAATGCGCTATAATCAGAGGTGAGTGGACAATAGGTAAACGCCCTCCCTGCAAATGCAATCAGCCCGACACGGTCGCCTTCCAGTATTTTCAACAGGTCTTCAATTTCCCGTTTTGCGACTTCCAGGCGGTTTGGTTTTACATCATCTGCCAGCATACTTCTGGAAGTATCTACCGCTATCATAATATCAATGCCCTTTTTTTCCACCTCTTCCCAATGATATCCCCATTTGGGCTCTATGAGTGTGATGATAAGAAAGAGTATGCCAATAATCATCAGGACAGCCTTGAGCCACTGTTTTTTTCTGCTAAGGGAAAAGCCTGTCTTCTCCAACAGGTCGAGACGGGCAAACCGGTTGAGATCCCTCGTTCTTTTTTGAAAGAAGAGCATATACCCTATAACCAGAATGGGTATAATGAAAAGCAGGTATAAGTAATTAAGATTGCCGTATTGCATATGTGGTAATTTGTATTCCCGATATAATAGTTTTGTTTTCTGGTAACACTTTAGCTTTTTGAAAACTCATGTAGTGCGACGAACCTCGTCGCACTACATATGACAATTTCCCGTTTCAAAAGACTAAAGTATTACGTTTTCTGGAGTATGTGTAAAAACAGGCACGGTTTTTAAGGGATTTTCCTTAACTTTGTTTTTTTCAGGCATAATTCAATCAATAAACACCCAAACGCCGGAAGCAGAAAATAATGAAACAATTCCTTGTATTCCTTGTAATGGGTTATTTCCGTCTCTGTTTTTTCGAGCGCATCTATTTGCTGGTAAATTTCTTTAAGTGACTCCGTATCGGTAGCCCGGTAATACCGGCCTCCGGTAATATTTGCTATTTCCGCAAGGCATTCATCATCAATATCTATCTTTACCTGCCTCATCACCTTGTTTCCAAATAAATCCCTTGCAGGATAAGGGACCAGTCCCTTTGACCCAGCCCCGATCGTATAAATTTTAATATCAAATGCCTGTGCAAGTTCCGCAGCGGTAAGAGGGTCAATTTGCCCTGAATTATTTCTGCCGTCCGTTAAAAGCACAATCACCTTGCTTTGTGCTTTTGTATTTCTCAAACGGTCTACAGAGGAAGCAATCGCAGAGCCGATTGCTGTGCCATCTTCAAGCAGCCCAATCTCTGTTTTTTCCAAAAACTGCAGTAATATCCCGTAGTCGAGCGTTAAAGGGCATTGTGTGTAGGCATGAGCCGAAAATACTACCAGGCCGATAGGGTCGGTTGAGCGTTTGTTTATAAAATCCTTTACCACCTGCTTTACCACATACAAACGGTTCTGGCGTTTGCCGTCCATCTCAAAATCTTCAGCCAGCATACTTCCTGAAATGTCCACAGCGAGAACAATGTCTATCCCTTCTGTCTTTACCTTTGTTTGTTCATTGCCTTGCTGCGGACGCGCTAATGCAATAATACATAATGCAATAGCC
>MHYI01000218.1:7121-10211 GCA_001828295.1 Planctomycetes bacterium RBG_16_41_13
GCATTTTCCTCTATATCATTTGCCGAAAGGGCATCGACAAAAGCCTGGTACATCGCATTCGTTGACTTCAAAAGTTCTTCCGCTCCCTTTTCAGTGTAGAAATATCTACTCATAAGCGTTTCCGATTGCTTGTATATCCTGGCGCCGGCAAGATCTCTTTGGTCTCCCATATCTACTTCATATTCAGCCAGTACTCCTCTGTTTACATAGTAGAGATTCAGGCAAGCCCTGGCATTTTCCAAATCTAAAAAATGAATCCTCTCTTTTTTTGCCAGAATTTCCTTAATTTCCGGAG
Source organism: Planctomycetes bacterium RBG_16_41_13 (assembly GCA_001828295.1). Next base: position 7,417 of record MHYI01000218.1, read on the forward strand.
TGCCATAAATTCCCCAGATTATTTGCATATTCCTTTTAAGTCTGTTCGTTTTTTCCGGGGAGAATGCCGCCGCATGCCCACGGGAAGGTCTCCTTTCCTTTTTATCACTAACCTCTTTTTCACGACTTAAATATGTTTCCATAAATTTTTCCGGCGCTTTTACCATTTTTCATCCTTTTTAAAAAGGTTAACGCGATACAAAACAGTATTAACGACACATCTGCTATTATCATTTCGCATCAACAATAACTGCCTCTTCTTTTTTCTCTTCTCCCTCGCTCTTTGTTTCGTCGATCAACCGCCTTGCAAGATGGTATGTTTCCTGACTTTCCAATAAAGAAGGGCCGTATTTTGCATATTTTACCCGGTCACATTTCTCAAGAAATTCCTGAATATATTTTTTATGAGCGGTATTTAATTTATTTGTATATGCCATTTCAACCAGGAATTCTTCCGTAGTACGTTCGGGGGCGGACAATCCAAACCGGTCTTCTATATAATGCCGCAAAATATTGGTAATGCGGTAATAATATTCTTTTACCAGACCTTTCCCTACAAGGTCTTCTTTTGATAATATCTCCAGCAATTCATATGCTGTCTCATGGGGCAGCTTCTTTGCCGCTTCTCTTGTTTGTACACGCTTTCCTCCCTTTCGCTTTTTCAATATCCGGTAGGCGAGCATGAACAGGGCAATTGCTGCAACTCCTGCAAAAATCCATTTGAGTAAACGCGCATAGTTTGTGTCTACGCCGAGAGGAGGGGCAATGTCACGAATGTCAGTGGCCTCTTCACCTTCTTTTATCATGCCTTTGATGTTTATTTCAAGTTCATTTGTAGCAACTTCTCCCTCTCCGTAACCTTCGGCATTGTATTTTATTTTTATTGGCGGAATTATTTGCAGCCCTGTTTTGTAAGAACTCAAAACATAGCGGCGTTCAACAATCCTGTCCCCCTGTTTTCCTCCGACGGCTTCCTTCATCTCTCCCGCATTTTTTACAAAAAATTCCCCGATACGGTCTCCGGGATGGGGTATTGTAACATTTACACCAACAGGACTCTTTGCCTGAATTATTACGTTTATTTTGTCGCCAATCGTCACATCGCTTTTCTCAACACTCGCTGCAACCTCAATCGGCACGTTATTAAGGTCACCCGATTCGCTTGCCTGGATTGCGCTCCCGGAAAGTAAGGTATATACTGCTGCCATTAGTACAATAAATAGTCTATACAGGGGCATAAAGCGCTTTATGTTGGGCATATAACTACCACGTGAAAAGATTTTAAATCCTCTTCTCTCTTATTCTGAAAAAACGAATTATGGGTTCTACGTAATTTTTTTGAGTATTAACGATAACTTCATCAACGCCTGTTGAACGAAACAATTGAGACCGTTCTTCTTTTTGCCGGAGGGCTATCATGCTATATTCTTTTCTTGCACTTGAATTCGAGGTATCTGTTATTATTCTCTCGCCTGATTCCGCATCCTTTAATTCGATAAAACCTACATTGGGTAGTTCCTGTTCTCTCGGATCAACAATATTAACCGCAATCACATCATGTTTTTTATTTGCGGTTCTTAACGAACGCGCATAATCATTTTCTTCCGCAATGAAATCAGACACGATAAAGGTAATCGTCTTTCGGGAAGCAATCTTATTTAAGTAGTCCAGCGCCATGGCGATATTCGTGCCCTTTCCCAACGGCTTTGAACATAAAAGTTCCCGAATGACTTTGAAGACATGTTTTGCCCCTTTTTTCGGAGGTATGAATTTCTCAATTTTATCCGTAAACATAATCACACCCACTTTATCATTGTTTTTAATTGCGGAAAAGGCAAGGAGAGAGCATATTTCTATTGCTACTTTATTTTTCAAATATTTTACCGAGCCGAAATTTTCGGACGCACTTACATCCACCAGAAGCATTACGGTTAATTCCCGTTCCTCAACAAAGCGTTTAATAAAGGGGCGTCCCATGCGAGCCGTCACATTCCAGTCAATCATCCGTATTTCATCTCCGGGCTGATATTCGCGCACCTCCTCGAATTCAATACCAACTCCTTTGAAAATACTGTGGTATTCGCCCACTAACGCTTCATTGACAAGGCGGCTTGTGTGAATCTGGATATGACGAATTTGTTTTAAAACATCTGCCGAAATCATGTCTGTTAATTAAGGAACTTCCACGTTATCAAAAATTTTATTAATAATATCTTCCGGGCGTATTTCTTCCGCCTCTGCTTCATAGGTTATGATTATTCTATGCCGGAGGACGTCCATTCCTATAGATTTTACATCCTGAGGAGTGACAAACCCCCGCCCCTTGAGAAACGCGTGCGCCTTTGCCGCCAGCGTCAGATTTATTGTCGCACGCGGCGATGCGCCGTATTCAATGAATTGTTCCAAATCCAGGTTATACGTCTTTGGTTCTCTGGAGGCAAAGACAATATCTATAATATAATCTTTAATCTTGTCGTCGATATAAATCGCGTCAACTACCGTGCGTAACCGCAGGATATCGTTCGGAGAAATTACCGAATTTACCTTTATATCGGTTTTGGTGGTAGCCATACGCTCTAATATTTCACGTTCTTCTTTTTTATCAGGATACGTAATATTCAATTTCAGCATAAAGCGGTCCAACTGTGCTTCCGGCAGCGGATACGTGCCTTCGTGCTCAATTGGGTTCTGGGTTGCCAATACCAGAAACGGTTCCTCCAGTTTAAATGTCTCGTCGCCAATTGTAACCTCCCGATCCTGCATGGCCTCTAAAAGTGCGCTTTGCACCTTCGCCGG
>MHYI01000219.1:0-288 GCA_001828295.1 Planctomycetes bacterium RBG_16_41_13
TATTTAGTATGAGGCGTTATACTGCCAGGTTTCGCTAACACCTGACCACGCTCCAGATCATTCTTCTCTACCCCCCGCAGCAACAACCCCAAGTTATCCCCCGCCTGACCCTCATCCAACGTTTTATTAAACATTTCCACACCAGTAACCACAGACTTCTTTATATCCAGCTTAATCCCAACGACATCTACCTCGTCTCCTACCTTTACCCTGCCCTTCTCAACCCTACCCGTTCCAACTGTACCACGCCCTTTTATGCTAAACACATCTTCCACGGACATCAAAAAC